>DASQAT010000009.1 GCA_035635555.1 Candidatus Dormiibacterota bacterium | reverse complement strand
CCCATCATCTCGGCGAACTGCAGCATGAACTGCTTCTCGGGCATCGCCTTGACCGGCGCCTCGCTGTTCTCGAACATCCGGTTGATGGCGTCGCAGACGACCGGCACCTGCTCGGGCGTCTTGGTGCGCAGGAAGAAGATGCCGGTCCGGCTCAGCCGGCCGATCGAGGAATTCTCCAGGTACTTGTTGTGGAAGAAGATGTTCGACTCGTCCGGCCCGGTGTAGACGCCGCGCAGCACCAGGTCGAGCATCCCGGTGATGTAGGTCCCCTTGATCTGGATCCGGTCGCCGATCCCCCAGTGATACTTGTCGATGAGCTGCTTGCCGGCGACGAACGAGTCGCGCTCGGCCTGCCACGTCTTGAGCTGGTCCTGGGGAAGAGTGTAATCGTCGTGGATCACGGCCCAGGTCTCGGGGTCGGTCGAGAGCTGGCCGAAGAAGTTTTCCGGACGGTCGTCCTTGTACATGCCGCCGAACCAGACTTCCGGCGCGACCGCGACGACACCTGGAATCTGCTCGATCCGCTGCCGGTAGGCGAGCGGCATGAAATTCGCCAGGCCGGTGGCGTGCTGCACGACGATGTGGGTCGCCCCCTTGCCGGTCCCGGTCGTCCCTTCCATCCCCTCCAGGAACGACGACAGAACCACGATCAGGACGAGCACGAGAACGATCGAGGCCATCGTCAAGAAGGCCCGGATCTTCTTGCGGAAGACGTTCTTCCAGATGAAGCGGAAGTATTTCACGGCGTCACCTCGAGTCCCGCGATCGCTCGACGACCGCCGGCGTCTCCGGCGACAGCACCCCCTTGTCCAGGTGGAGCTGCCGGTGGGCGCGTCCCGCGGCCCGAGGGTCGTGCGTCACCATGACGATCGTCTTGTGGTACTCCTCGTTCAGGCGGTTGAGCAGGACGAGGATCTCCTCGGCGCTCTTCGCGTCCAGGTCCCCGGTCGGTTCGTCGGCCACCAGGATGAGCGGATCGGTGACGATGGCCCGCGCGATGGCTACGCGCTGCTCCTGCCCGCCCGAGAGCTGGCGGGGGTAATGGTCCATCCGGTCGGCCAGGCCGACGATCGTGAGCGCCGAGCGCACGTGCTCGTTGCGCTCCCGGCGCGACAGTTTCGTGAGCAGGAGCGGCAGCTCGACGTTCTCGAAGCCGGTGAGGACCGGGATCAGGTTGTAGAGCTGGAAGATGAACCCGATCGTGTCGGCCCGCCACCGCGCCAGTTCGGTCTCGCGCATCGACGAGATGTCGCGGCCGTCGATGCTGAGGCGCCCCTTCGTCGGGACGTCGATGCCGGCGATCAGGTTGAGCAGGGTCGTCTTCCCCGAGCCGGAGGGCCCCATCAGCGCGACGAACTCCCCCTTGTCGATCTCGAGATTGATGTCCTCCAGGACGGGGATCTGGAGGGCGTCCCGGCGGTAGACCTTGGAGACATGCTCGACGGAGATCAGAGAATGCGCCACGTTCCCTCCTGTGTGACGGGGGTGACCTACCTGCCGACCTTCACCTTCATGCCGCTCGCCAGGGGCTGGCCCGCGGCGTTGGCGACGAGGGCCTCGCCGCCGAGCAGCCCCTCTTTGATCTCGGCTGTCGCCTCGCTCTGGCGGCCGACGACGACAGGCTGGAACACCACCCGGTCCTCCTTGATCAGGAAGACGCCGGTGCGGCCGTCATTCAGCGCCAGGGCGCTCTTCGGCACCTCGACCCGGGTCCGCGCCGACTGTCCCGCCGTCGGGGCGGAGGTGAAGCTGACGCGCGCCGACAGATCGGGAAGGATCCGCTCGTCCGGATCGAGGAAGGCGACCTTGACCTTGACCGTTCCCTTCTGTCGGTCGGCGGACGGGATGACCTGCTTGAGATACCCCTTGTAGACCCTGTCGGGGTACGCCTCCAGGATGATCTCCGCCGGCTGCTTGGAGCCGAGCCGGGCCAGGTTCGACTCGTTGACGTCGGTGCCGACGTAGAGGGTCGAGAAATCGACCAGGGTGACGATGGCGCCGCCGTTCGTCGAGCCCTGCCCCGGCGAGCCGAACGGGGACACCGCCTCTCCCACGTGGGCCCGCTTCGCCACCACGACGCCGTCGAACGGCGCCCGCAGGACGGTGTAGTCCTGCAGCGCCTTGATGTAGTCGACGCGAGCCCGTGTCGCGGCCTCGGTCGCGACCGCCGCGTCGAGCGTCGATTTCGGGGCGAGCTGCTGCTGGAACAGGTTCTGCTGCCGGACGAGATCGGCCGCGGCCTGGGCGAAGGAGGCCTGCGCCTCGGCGAGCTGGGCGTCGAGGTCCTGATGGTCGAGACGGGCGATGATGTCGCCCTTGTTGACGCGTGTCCCCTCGGTCACGCGCAGCTCGGTGATCCGCGAGGTGATCTTCGGGGAGAGATCGGCCTTGGTCTCCGCCTCGACGTACCCCGAAGCCGACAGCACCGTGAGCGCCTGTCCCTCCGTGATCAGGGCCGCATTCGTCTTCTCGACTAGCGGGGCGCGCAGCGAGGAGGACATCCAGGCGAACGCACCCGCGCCGATGGCGAACACCAGGACGGCCCCGCCCAGGAGGAGCAGGACGGGGCGCCTCGGGCGCTCCGGCTCGCGGCGGATGCGCAGGGAGGCGAGGTCGGGCGCCTGGCGCGGAGTTTCGATCGGCATCGGAGTGCTCATGTTCCTAGTCCCGCCCGATAAGCTCCAGCACGTCCCGCGGATGATTCTTTGTGTCCACCTTCGGAAAGGCGTGGCGGATGATGCCGTCCGGACCGATCACGTAGGAGATTCGCTTCGCCGACCGGTCCTGAAGATCTGCGCAGGCCCCGTAGGCCATCCCGATCTCCCGCCGGGTGTCGCACAGCAGGCGGTACGGAAAATCGAATTTCTTCGCGAAATCGGCGTTCTCCTGCACGGTGTCGAACGAGGCTCCCAGGATCACGGCGTTCTTCTTCTCGTACTCGGACGCCAGGTCGCGGTACCCGCAACCCTCGATGGTTCAACCGGGTGTATCGGCCTTCGGAAAAAACCAGAGGACGACCGTCTTTCCTTTGAAATCACCGAGGGAGACATCCTGTCCCCGGTGGTCTTTCACCGTGAAATCGGGCGCTTTGGATCCGACTTGCAGCATGGCGGGCCTCCTTTCCGGGTCTCGGATGGACAGGGCCATTGAGAGTACCATCCGGCGGGCGGGCCCCGCAAGGCGTGCGATTCCCGGAGCCGCGCGGACGCCCCCGAATGGGGGGACGTCAGGGCGCGAGGCCGTCGAGCGCCTGCCTCACGGTCCCGGCCAGGCGCCTGGCTTCTCCGCGTCCCCAGTAATGGAGGAAGATCAGGCGCGGCTCCTCGAGCGTCATGTGCTGGTGGATGGCGACGATGTCGACGCCCCCCTTGCGGAGCGTCCTGAGGACCTGCTGCAGCTCCCCCTCCCGAACGGCGAAATCACCGTCCACGATCGCGTCGTCGGCTCCGCCTGCGAAGGCCGCCCAGGTGTTGATCCCCATGTCGGCGCCGATCTCCATATCGCCGTGCCGGGCCTTGCGGCCGAAGACCGCCTTGAACATTCCGTCCTTGGATTGTCCCTGCACCCCGAGCACAGCACTCAGCGCCGCGGCGTCGAGCGCGCTCTTCGGCGGGGAGGGACGGCCGCTGGTCGCGGACGGGACCGGGCGCGCCTGCCGTGCCTTGCGAACCGCGTCCAGCGCGCCCCGCACGGCGCCGGCCAGATCGAGGCTCGCCCCCGTCCCGCCGACGTGCATGAAGAAAACACGCGGGTCGTCGTAGAAGAAGTGATTGTGCAGGGCGGTCACCTCGGCGCCGCGCGCCAGGAGCGCGTCCATCGCCGGGTTGACCTCGTCCTGAAAGACGACCAGATCGCCCATCATCATCGATGTCCCGGTGCCGGTCCACTTGAAGGCGACCCAGGACGTCAATCCCAGGAACGGTGGGAGGGGGATGCCGTCCACGTGCACCGGGACGTCGCTCCTCGGCAGGGCGACCCTGTACACCTGCTCCGTGGCGTTCCAGGTCCCGCTCGCCTCGAGGAGACGATCGACGTCGGCGGCGGCCGCCGGTCTGGGTGGGGTGGGCGGCGCCTCCGCGAGACCGACGAGGGCGAGGACCATCAGGGCCGAGCTCGAGGCGAAGTCGCGTGCGGTTTTCATGGACGATCCCTCCGGACACTCTCCACCACCCTTTTGTACACCGCCAGCGTCTCGTCGGCCAGCCGATCGGGGCTGAAACGGGCGGCGACCTCGCGGCTGCCGCGCCGGCCCATGGCGCGCGCTTTCTCGGGGTCGTCGAGGAGCGTCAGGATGGCCGTGGCGAGACGAGCCGGGTCGCGCGGCGGGACGATCAGGCCTGTGACGCCGTCCTCCAGGATCTCGGCCGCTCCGCCGATCGAGGTGGCGACCGCCGGGACACCGCACGCCAGGGCCTCCTTGAGGACGGCGGACGAGGCGTCGCAGTCGATCGAGGGAAGGACGGAGATGTTCAGCGCCGCGGTGACCTCCGGCACGTCGTCGCGGAAACCGAGAAAGCGCACGGCCGGGGCCACGCCGAGAGACGCTGCGAGCTCCTTGAGATCGCGCTCGCGCGAGCCGGTCCCCACCAGGAGAAAGCGCGTCGCGGGACGCGCCTTCAAGATCATCGGCGCGGCCTTCAGCAGATCGTCCTGCCCCTTGTCCGCCACCAGCCGGCCGACCACGCCGACCAGGGGAACCTCGGGTGCGAATCCGAGATCGGTCCGCACGCGGCCGCCGCTGACTCCCGGGTTGAAACGGTCCGGACGGTAGGCCGACGGCACGACCGAGACACGCTCCGGAGCGAGGACGCCCTTCCGGAAAAACGGCTCGTAGCGCTCCAGGACCGACCGGCTGACGACGATGAGGTGGTCGACGTGCTGGGCGTACAGCCGGCGGTTGAACAGGTGGTCCCGGACGCGCTTGGTGTTGTGGCGCGTGAACACCAGGGGGGCCGTCGCACCGGCGATCCTCCGGGCCAGGACGGTGGTCCAGACATCCTGCGAGCCGTGCGCGTCGATCAGGTCGTAGCGGGCCCCGAGCAGGTGCCTCGCGAGGACCGCCACGTCGCGCAGCGCCTTGAAGAGGAACTTCGGCTTGCGGAACTCGAGCCGGTCGAAGACCTCGATCCCCGCCTCGCGCGCGCGGATCGCCAGCTCGGAGCCGCGCGGCACGGCCAGCGTCACAAGGTGGCCGCGCTCTTTCAGGACCTGGGACAGCATCAGGATGCGGGACGGCTGGCCGCCCCAGCCGCGGTGGAAGTTGGTGTGGAGAATCTTCAATCCGGGTCTACCGGCCGGCGCGCGCCAGGATGACCGTGACGTTGTCGTCGCCGCCGTGATCGTTGGCCTGATCGACGAGCGCCCTGCATCCGGAGGCCGGGTCCTCCTGATGGGCGAGGACGGTCTTCAAGATATCGGCGTCCTCGACCATGGTCGTCAGGCCGTCGGAGCACAGAAGAAGAAGGTCACCGGGACGGAGATCCTGCTCGACGAGATCCGGCTCGACGTCCTCCTGGCTGCCGACCGCACGGGTCAGGATGTTGCGCGCCGGGTGCCGGCGCGCCTCCTGGGTGCTCAAAGCGCCGGCGCGAACCTGCTCGTTCACCAGGGTGTGGTCCGACGTCAGCTGGCTCAAGGCGCCGTCGCGGACCAGGTACGCCCGGCTGTCGCCGACCGAGCCGATGTAGGCGCGCGATCCATGGATGTGGGCGATCACCACCGTCGTCCCCATGCCGCGCTTGCTGCTGTCGTGCCGGACCGAGCGCACGATCTCCTGGTTGGCGAGACGGATGGCGTTCAGCACGCGCCGTGCCGGGGCGGGCAGGCCGGCCTCGTCTTCGCTCGGTGAACGGAACGAGGCGGGAATGGTCGGCTCCTTGCGGGGGTCGGAGCCGGAGATATGCCTCTCGATCGACTCGACCGCCAGGCGCGACGCCACCTCGCCCGCGGCGTGCCCCCCCATCCCGTCGGCCACGACGAACAGGGCGCCGTCCTCGGAGATGGCGAACGAGTCCTCGTTCGACTTCCGCTTGCGGCCGACATCGCTGAGCCCGGCGCTTTCGATCTTCACGTGGCTGGATCCGCCATGACCCGGAGTCTTACCCCTGGACACGGGTCCTCTCTTTTTTCGGAGCCGACAGCTCCTGGAGCTTGACGAGCGCCGGCTCGTTGTTCGGCTCGCGCGCCAGGATCTCGCGCAGCTCCTCGACGGCCTCTTTGTCGTGGCCGCCCTCCGCCAGGGCGAAGGCCAGGTTGAGCCGGGCGAAAGGATACTCCGGATTCGCCTCCAGCGCCCTGCGAAACGCCGCGACCGACTCGTCCCATCGGTCGAGCTCCCCCAGGGCGACGCCGATGTAGTTGTGGACATCGGCGAAATTCGGATTCAACTCGCTGGCCAGGCGGAAATCCTCGGCCGCCCTCTCGTGCTGTCCCTCGGTCAGGAAACGCAGGGCACGCCCGTAGTGGAACGCGAAGCTCTCCGGGCGGCGCAGGAAGGCCTCGCGCATCCACTCCTCGCCTTCGCGGCCGTCGCCCCGGGCCAGGGCGTCCTGAGCCCTCTGGAACGGCTCGTCGATGGCGCGCACGGCCAGGTCGCGCGCGGCCGCGAATTCCTTGTGCGCCTCTTCCTTCTGGCCGGTCTCGAGCAGGAGGAAGGCGAGCTGCACCCGCGCCTCGAGGTAACCGGGGTGCAGCGAGACGGCGCGCCGGTAGCACTCGATCGCCTCCAGGCTCAGGTCGAAGCGCGCGTACAGCCCCCCCATGCGGAAGTGGATGTCGGGGTAGTCGGGGGTCAGAGCCAGGGCCTCGCGATATCCTTCCACCGCCGCCTCGACGTTCTTCGCCTCCTCGAACTTCTCCGCGGCGGCGATGTGGGTCTGCGTCAGGTAGTAGATCGCCATGCGACGGTCCGACTCAGGCGTCTCGGGGGCCTGCAGCACGCGCGTGAGAAACTCGATCGCCTGCTTCGCCTCGCCGCGGTAGTAGTGGTACAGCCCCGACTTGAGCTGGTAGTTGCCGAGCAGGTTTCTGATCGACCTGAGCAGCCGCATCAGTGGGCCTTCTTCATCCTCTTCGAGGGCTGGGTCCTGGCCAGGAACAGGTTGCGCGCGTTGCGGCGGACCAGCTCGGGAATGTTCTTGTCGCCCGCGACGATCCTCAGGTCCCGCGTGCCCAGCCTCGGAAGAAACTGCACGGTGAGGCCGGGAGGGGTCTTGGGGTTGCGCACCAGGGCGTGCACCGTGGTGTAGCTCTTGGTCCACTCCTTCTTCGAGGCGATGGTGCGCAGGATATCCTCGGTCACGCTGCGCATGGAGGCGAAGACGGTGATCTCGTTGTTCGACAACTTCGGGCTCTTCAGGACAGCCCCCGCGACAATCCTGGCGGTGTCGCGGATCAGGATGGCCCGCTCCTCGGCTTCCCCTTTCATGGCGAGCTGCAGACGCTCCGCCACGTTCAATTTCATGATCTTCTGGAACGCCGGGGTCCGTCTCAGTTCCTCCTCGAAGTTCTTCTCCTCCTCCTCGGTCATGAGCGGAGGCGCGGCCTCGCCCTCGGGCGGGGGCGCCTCTCCTTCGGGCGGGGCGGCTTCGAGGGGCGCTTCGCCGGCCGGCGCCTGCGGGGCGGCCGGACGGATCTTGATCTCCTCCTTGCCGATGAAGTCGCGCTCCAGCTCCGCCAGCCGGCGACGGTTGTCCGGCGACAGCTGAGCGTTCGAGCGCAGCACCTCGAGCAGTCGCGGGTTCCTGATGAGCCGGACCTCGTTGGTGACGATGAGATTCAGGGTCTCCCCGGGAGCGCTCGCCGCGACGGCCTCGAGGGTGGCGTCCAGGACGGCCGGGTGGGCGATCGCCGCCTCCAGCGCGTCCCCCGCGAGCCGGCCGGAGCGAGCGAAGTAATCGAGGACGATCGGATCGCAGCCGGGGTCGCGCAGGAGCGGGGCGAGCGTCTCGCCGGTCATCTTCCCGAGGCTCTCCGACGCCGCCTCCACGACCGCCGGCTGCTCGTCCTGCAGCAGGCAGATCTGCGTGTACACGAGATCCTGCAGAGGGAGGGGCAACGCGCCGCGCGCCGCCGTCAGACGGATCGATTCGGCGGCGGAGCCGGCGAGTATCTTCTCGACCAGCGGATGACGGGGGGGCTTCGGGGCGGCCTGCGGCTCAGGGGCGGCCATCGGATCCTCCGCCCGGCGCCGGGCAGATGCGGGCGTAATCGTCGACGCGGATGGTGTAACCGTAGGCGCGCGTCCCCGGATCGCCGAGCGGCAGACAGGTTTCGCCGTTCACCGACAGGACCACGGCGCCGGCGTCCGAGGCGCTGACACGGATCACCGTGTCGCACTTGGTCCGCTCCGTCTCGCCGGCTTCCAGGAACCGGTTGACCACCTCGCGCCCGTCGCATGCGAGGACCACGTATGTCTTGCTGCGGGCTTCGATCACGGTCTTCATCGGTCCGCGTGCGGAACGAGCGTCGTCCTGGCGCGCCTGCTCCGTGGGCCGGTCGTCCGAGGGCCTGTCGTTCGAGGGGCGTGCGTCGCCGGGCGAAGGCTCGGGAGGAGGAAGCGAAGCCTGCTTCGGCGGCGGCGTCCGGGACGGTGTCGCGGCCGGTTTGCCCGGCGCGGCACTCTTCGCCGGCGGCGTGCCGGCCGTGCCCAGGATGAGAGGCGATTGCGCGGCTATTTCGGGAACCACGGTCGATCCGTCCGGCTCGCCGCGCGCGCTGTCGGTCTCCGCGGGCGGTTGGACCGCCTCGCCGGCGGGCGTTCCGGGGACCTTCTCTTCGCTCGTCCCCGGTTGCTCCGGCACGCGCCGCGCCCCGGGCATCGTTCCACGCACCAGGCTGACGATCAGGAACAGCACGCCTGCCGCGGCGACCAGGGACAGCACCCACACGAGCACGCGGGACGAGGCCGTCGCCTGCGTGTCGGCGACGTCGATGCCGCTGACCGCGGGACGGGGCGTCTGATCCAGCACGCGCTCCAGGGCCGCGATCGTGGCCCTCGTCTCCCCCTGGGACGGCGCGTGCGCGGGGCGGCTCGGCTCTGGAATCGCCGAAGCGCGGGTCTCCTGCGCCCGGCGCTGAGCCGTCGACATCGCGGAGCCCGAGGGGCGTTCCGTCCTGTCCCCCGCCGGCGCGCGACGCTGCGGCACCTCCTGCGGCCGGTGCAGGTTCGAAGGACCGCGGGAGGACGCCTCGCCGCCGGGACGGTGGACGTTGATTTCCTGCAGGTACGAGTTGACCATCGCCTCGCCGTCGATGCCGATGTACGTGGCGTAGGCGCGGATGAATCCCTTGTTGAACAGCCCTCCGGGAAGGGCGTCGAAACGGTTCTCCTCCAGAGCCTCGAGGTAGCGGAGATTGATCTTTGTGGCCTCGGAGATCTGTCGCAGGGAAATTTCGCGCAGCTCGCGCTCACGTTTGAGGGACTCGCCGAAGCTCGCCATCGACACCGCGCCCGCAGCACTACAACTCGTTGGGCCAGAATGACTTTCGACCGTGGCCTAATAATAAGGATGGGGTTACGGTTTGTCAAACCACCCTAAGTCAATATGCGTCAATCAGTTAATCAAATCGAGGGGGGAGCGCCCGCCCGATCTATTCCGGGCCCTCTCTCGCCTCGATGAGCCGCACGGCGGCCACTTTGACCAGCTGCGGCACGTGGGGAGCATGGGTCAACTCCTTGAGGACGCGGGTGCTCAGACTCTGGAGGATTCTCAGCGCGATGGACGGAGGGGTCTCGGGGTTCTGAACGAGCGCCTTCCGGACGGCCGGCCGCGCCGAAAACCTTCCGTCATCCGCCAGCGCCTGCAGGACGGGGCCCGGCGTGACCGTGGCACTGGCGATCGTCAGGGCGTCCTCCTCCAGAAGACGAGGATTGTGCAGCAGGGCCCGTATCACCATCGGATGATCCTGCCTGCGCAGGAAGGCGATCACGCCGCGGCTGGCGATGCGGGCCAGGGCGATCTTCTCTCCCAGCGCCATCTCCTGCAGCCTGATGGTCAGAAGCCGCTCCGCCACGCGGCGCAGCGGCGGCGGCAGGGGCGCGTGATCCGCGACCCTGACCAGGTCCCGCCACCACAGGTACTGCAGCAGGTTCATGGCGATGGCGCGCGGTGTCTTCGGGTGCAGCACGAGGGCCGATTTGACCTCGTAGACCTTCAGCAAGGATGGATTGCGCGCGACGCGCTGGATGAACGGAGCCGTGACGGCGCGATTCTTCAGCGCGACCAGCAGGAGCTCCGGGACGAGCGCCGGGTTCTCGAGCGCACCCTCGAGGTACGGCAGGGGAGCGGTGGCCAGCTCCGCGGCCAGGGTCCTCGCCGGCGCGCTCCGTCCGGTCTCGAGCGGCGATTCCATGCCGCTCAATGTACCGCGCCTCACGGCGGCCCGGCCACTCCTGGACACATGCGATGAACGGCGGTAAGCTCGGACCTTCAGCGACGTTCGCGTTTCACGAATCGCGATGGGAGTGACGATGAAGGGCGGCTACACCCGGCTGACCGAGCCGCTTCTGCGCAAGAACGGGATCCTGGCGCCCGCGACCTGGGAGGAGGCGCTCGAAGCCGCCGCCCGGGGATTCCGCGCGGCGACCGATAGCCACGGGCCTCAGTCCTTCGGCATGTTCTCCTGCTCGAAGGCGACCAACGAGGTCAACTATCTGGCGCAGAAGTTCACGCGGTCGGTCATCGGATCGAACAACATCGATTCCTGCAACCGGACCTGACACGCGCCCTCCGTCGTCGGTCTGACGACGGTCTTCGGCGCCGGGGGCGGGACCTCGTCCTACAGGGAGATCGAGGAGACCGATCTGATCCTCCTGTGGGGCTCGAACGCGCGCGAGACGCACCCGATCTTCTTCCATCACGTCCTGAAGGGAGTGCGGAACGGCGCGCGGCTGTACGCCATCGATCCGCGCCGGACCGGCTCGGCGCAATGGGCCGACGTGTGGCTCGGTCTCGACGTCGGCTCGGACGTCGCCCTGGCGAACGCGATGGGACGCGAGATCATCTCGGCGGACCTCGTGAACCGGGCGTTCGTCGAGCGCGCCACCCAGGGGTTCGAGGCGTACCGCGCGGGAGTCGGGACGTACACGCTGGATTACGCGGAGAAGGAGACCGGCGTCCCGGCGGCGGCGATCCGCGACCTGGCGCACGCCTACGCGCGCGCCGATCGGGCGCAGCTCTGCTGGACGCTCGGGATCACCGAGCACCACAACGCGGTGGACAATGTTCTCGCGCTGATCAACCTGGCGCTTCTGACCGGCCACGTGGGGCGCTACGGCTCCGGTCTGAACCCGCTGCGCGGGCAGAACAACGTGCAGGGGGGCGGCGACATGGGGGCGATCCCGAACAAGCTCCCGGGCGGGCAGGACGTCGAGGATGCGGTGCTGCGCGCGAAGTTCGAGAAGGTCTATGGCGCCACGATCCCGCCGAAGATCGGCATGCACCTGTCGCAGATGTTCGAAGCCATGGAGCACGGCACGCTGCGGACGGTGTACGTCCTCGGCGAGAACCCCGCGCAGTCGGAGGCCGACATGACGCGGGCGATGCGGCTGATGGAAGGGCTCGACCACCTGGTCGTGCAGGACATCTTCATGACGCGCACGGCCCAGATGGCCCACGTGGTGCTGCCGGCGTCGGCCTCGTGGTGCGAGGCCGAAGGAACCGTGACGAGCAGCGAACGTCGCGTCCAGCGCGTGCGCAAGGCGCTCGAACCGCCGGGGCAGGCGCGCGACGATCTGCGAATCGTGTGCGACTTGGCGCGGGCTCTCGGGCGCGACTGGGGTCAGCCGACCGCCGAAGAAATCTGGGACGAATTGCGCTCTCTGTCGTCGTGGCACAAGGGAATGTCCTACGCGCGTCTCGAATCGGCAGGAGGCCTGCACTGGCCCTGCCCGGACGAGTCGCACCCCGGGAGCCCGTTTCTCCACGATCGACTCTGGAAGGACCCGGTCGAGGGGAGGCTCGCGCCGTTCAGCGTCGTGGAGCACGATCCGCCGGTGGACCGGCTGACCGAGGAGTACCCGATCCGCCTGACGACCGGCCGCCGGCTCGACTCGTTCAACACCGGCGTGCAGACCGCCGGGTACGCGTCCCCGCTGCGCCGCGGTGAATCGCTCGACCTCGCGCCGGAGGACCTCGAGCGCTACGGCCTGGAGGAAGGAGAGCGCGTGCGCGTCGTGTCGCGGCGCGGCTCGGTCGAGGCGCCGGTGCGTGGCGACACCGGCCTGCGCCCGGGCCTCGCCTTCATGACGCTGCACTTCCAGGATGACGTTGCGACGAACCTGCTGACCATCGACGCGACCGACCCCAAGTCCGGCACGGCGGAATTCAAGGCGACGGCCATCCGCATCGAGCGGCTGCTCTCCAAGGGCGCGCCGCGCGGGCGCGCCGCGGCCGCGGCCGGGGCGCGGGCCGGCGCCCGGAGCTCCTGAGTGGACCTGCACCTCATCCCCGGAGCGACCCCCACGGCGGAAGAGCGGGCCGCCGTAGACGCGGCCCTCGGCCCTCCTGAGTCCGGCTGGGACGGTGGGACGCGTCGCTCCGGCCGCGAGGCCCAGGTCGCCCGCGGCGGCATGGATGCCGCGCGGCGGCGCGACCTCCTGCTGCCGGCGCTGCACGCCATCCAGGGGCGCGTCGGCTGGATCAGCGAAGGCTCCCTCAATTACGTCTGCCAGCGGTTGTCGGTTCCTCCCGCCGAGGCGTACGGCGTCGCCGCGTTCTACGCGATGTTCTCCCTCGAGCCGCGGCCGAAGACGGTGGTGCACGTCTGCGACGACATCGCCTGCCGTGTGAGCGGCGCGCTCGACCTCTGCCGCGAGATGGAGAAGCGTCTCGGCCCGCCGGGCGAAGCGAAGAAGGGGGCGTCGGCCACATGGCTGAGGAGCCCGTGCCTCGGCCAGTGCGAACGCGCCCCGGCCGTGATGTTCCAGTCGGCGGGGGAGGGGCGAGGGGATTGGAGCCTCGCGCCGGCGACGGCGGCGGACGTGACGGCGGGGATCGACACGCCCCGCGCCGCCTCCGCACATTCCGGCGTCCCCTCCGCCCCGCAGACCCTCGCGCCGCGCGCCCCCGGCCTCCGCCTCCTCAGGCGCGTCGGCGTCGCCGACCCCGAGAGTCTCGACGACTACCGCGCCCACGGCGGGTACGCCGCGCTGCGCCGCGCCCTCGCCATCGGCCCCGAGGGGATCCTGCGCGAAGTCCTCGACTCGAAGCTCGTCGGCCGAGGCGGCGCCGCCTTCCCGACCGGGCGCAAATGGGAAGCGGTGGCGCGCCAGCCGGTGCGCCCGCACTATCTCGTCTGCAACGCGGACGAATCCGAGCCGGGCACCTTCAAGGACCGCGTCCTGATGGAGGAGGACCCGTTCGCCGTTCTCGAGTCGATGACTGTCGCCGCCCACGCCACCGCCTGCGAGCGCGGTTTCATCTACGTGCGCGGCGAGTACCCGCTGGCGATCGAGCGTCTCCAGGGGGCCATCGAGCAGGCCCGCACGCGCGGCTTCCTCGGCGACGACATCCTCGGCGAGGGGCTCCGCTTCGACGTCGAGATCCGCCGCGGCGCCGGAGCCTACATCTGCGGCGAGGAGACGGCCCTGTTCAACTCGATCGAAGGCCACCGCGGCGAGCCGCGCAACAAGCCGCCGTTCCCCGTGCAGGTCGGTCTCTTCGGCAAGCCGACCGCGATCAACAATGTTGAAACACTGGTCAACGTGCTCGACATCGTCCTGGAGGGGGGCCCGGCGTTCGCCGCCGTCGGCTCCGACCAGTCGACCGGTCCGAAACTGTTCTGCGTCTCCGGCTGCGCGACCCGCCCGGGCCTCTATGAAGTCCCGTTCGGGGCGACGCTCCATCAGCTCATCGACCTCGCCGGCGGCGTGCGCGGCGGCCGTCCCTTGCAGGCGATCCTGCTCGGCGGCGCGGCCGGCGTCTTCGTCACTCCCGCCGAGATAGAAGTCCCGCTCACCTTCGAGGGGACGCGGGCGATCGGCGCCACGCTCGGCTCGGGCGTCGTCATGCTGTTCGACGACACGGTCGATCTTCAGGACACCGTCCTGCGCATCGCAACCTTCTTCCGCGACGAGTCGTGCGGCCAATGCGTCCCGTGCCGCGTCGGAACGGTCCGGCAGGAGGAGGCGCTGCACCGACTGGCCGCGAAGCGACCGCTCGGCTCGGCCGCCCAGGAAGCCCTCCTCATCGACGAGGTCGCCCAGGCGATGCGCGACGCCTCGATATGCGGCCTCGGCCAGACTGCCGCCGGCGCCGTGCAGTCGGCGCTTCGCAAGCTGCACCTGTTCGACGGAAAGGGGAGCGCATGAGCGACCGCCCGGGCGGTGCCCCCCGGCGCGACGTGGAGCTGACGATCGACGGTGCCGCCGTGCGCGTGTCGGAAGGGACGACGATCCTGCAGGCCTGCCGCGGCCTGAAGATCGACACGCCGACCCTCTGCTACCTCGAGACCCTGACCCCGGTCAACGTCTGCCGCGTCTGCGTCGTCGAAGTGGAGGGCTCGCGCGTCCTGGTCCCCGCCTGCTCGCGCCCGGTCGAGCCGAAGATGGTGGTGCGCACCGACAGCGAGCGCGTCCGCCTGAGCCGCAAGCTCGTGCTTGAGCTCCTGGCGTCCTCCGTCGACCTGTCGCTCGTCTCGGACGAGGTCAAGGGGCACATGAAGCGCTACGCCGCCCGTCCCGAGCGCTTCGGCCCCAAGGCCGCCACCGTAGCGCAGCCGCCGAAGATCGACAACGACCTGTACATCCGCGACTACTCGAAGTGCATCCTCTGCTACAAGTGCGTCGAGGCCTGCGGCAAGGACGCCCAGAACACGTTCGCCATCGCCGTCGCCGGCCGCGGATTCGACGCCCGCATCTCGACCGAGTCCGGCCGCCCGCTCACCGACTCCGCCTGCGTCTATTGCGGCAACTGCATCGGCGTCTGCCCCACCGGCGCTCTGATGTTCAAGAGCGAATACGACATGCGCCGCGCCGGCACCTGGGACGAGTCGAAGCAGACCCAGACCGACACCATCTGCCCCTACTGCGGCGTCGGCTGCACGCTCCAGCTGCGCGTGCAGGAGAACAGGATCGTCAAGGTCACCTCACCGCTGGACCACGACGTCACGAACGGGCACCTGTGCATCAAGGGGCGGTTCGGGTGGCAGTTCGTGCAGAACCGGACACCGCAGGAGGTCAAGTAAGCCGACAAGACGGACTCCAAACCCTACCGGACGAGGCTTGTCCCTCCGGTGATCGTGCTGTTAGACTGGTGAACCCATGGCGACGATGCGCGCGGTACAGGTGTCCCGGCCCGGCGGGCCGCTCGAGATGGTGGAGAGACCGATCCCGGAGCCGGGGGCCGGAACGCTACGGATCAAGGTGCGCGCCTGCGGCATCTGCCACAGCGATTCGCTCACCAAGGAGGGGGGCTGGCCCGGGATGCAGTATCCGCGCGTGCCGGGACACGAGGTGGCGGGGACGATCGACGCGGTCGGCCCCGGCGTGGTCGGATGGGAGGAGGGACAGCCGGCCGGCGTGGGGTGGAACGGCGGGTACGACGGACGCTGCGACCACTGCCGGCGCGGAGACTTCTTCGCGTGCGTGACCGGTCAGGTGACCGGCATCACCTACGACGGTGGTTACGCGGAGTACCTGATCGCCCCCGCCAGCGCCGTGGCGCGGATGCCGGCGGGTCTCGACCCGGTCGAGGCGGCTCCCCTGATGTGCGCCGGCCTGACGACATTCAACGCGCTGCGCAACAGCGGTGCGCGGCCGGGGGACGTCGTCGCCGTGCTCGGCCTCGGCGGGCTGGGGCATCTCGCGGTGCAGTATGCCGCCAGGATGGGCTTCCACACGATCGGCATCGCTCGCGGCAAGGACAAGGAGCCGCATGCCCGCCGGCTCGGCGCGGCGGGGTACATCGACAGCCAGGCCCAGGATCCGGCGGCGGAGCTCCAGAAGATGGGCGGTGCCGCGGTCATCCTGGCGACGGCGACCAGCGGCGAGGCGATCGGCGCCGTGCAGGGCGGGCTGGCGATCAACGGCACGCTCATGATCGTCGGGGCGGCGCCGTCGCTGCAAG
The DNA here is from genome assembly GCA_035635555.1 of Candidatus Dormiibacterota bacterium. Classification (NCBI taxonomy): domain Bacteria; kingdom Bacillati; phylum Candidatus Dormiibacterota; species Candidatus Dormiibacterota bacterium. The sequence goes on along the minus strand of DASQAT010000009.1, from coordinate 25,481 downwards.
TCTCACCTGTCCTGCTTCTCTCCGGACGCCGCTCGATCAAGGGGTGGTACTCGGGGACGTCGATCGACACGCAGGAGACGCTGACCTTCAGCGCGAGCACGGGCGTGCGGTCGATGAACGAGACCTTCCCGTTCGAGCGCGCCTCCGAGGCCTACGAGCGCATGATGAGCGGCAAGGCGCGTTTTCGCGTGGTCCTGACCATCGGACGGTAGGCTCGACCATCCCATTTTCAAACGCAACTGTTCGACTTCGGACACTCCTGCCCACGATCCGGCCGCGCGTTCGGCGCAATTCACGGCCCAACCCCTGGCTTCGGCACGCATCGAGGATTGGCACGATTCGTGAAAGGGAGGTCGAGCGAGGGCCACCGCATGAGACTGATAGACGAACTCACGATGGAGATTCAGGTGGGGGCCGATCCGGCGAGCTCTTCCGTCGAGCTGAAGATTGCCGGGACGGCGGAGGACGACGTCCGGATAGTCCATCTGAGCCGCGAGGAGGCGCGCCGGTTCGCCGCCCTCATCCTGTCCCAGGCCGCGCGGTTGGACCAGGCGCAATCGGGCTGGCGCTCGCCTCATTCCAGCTTTGAACGTCGGAGCGCCTAGCAACTCGCGCTCATACACCCTCTCAGCCTTTGCGCGCCTCGAGAAAACGCGGCAGTCCGTCCTCCGGAATCGGCTCCCACGGTGCGGCGTAGGCGACGTACGCTCGATACGACGGGCGGATGCCCGGATCGGTGTCGAACGTGCCCATGCGAACGCTGATCACGTCGGGGTCGTGCTGGCTCTGGCTCCACAGGGCGCCCCCGCAGCTCGAGCAGAAGACCTTTGCGAATCCGTCCGGCGGGCGCCAGGCCTTGATCAGCTCCTGTCCGGAGAGAACCCGAAGCGATCCGGGCGCGATGCGCGCCGATGCCGCCGCCGCCGTCCCCGTGCGCCGCTGGCAGCGGGTGCAGTGGCAGTAGCCGGCGAACACGAGCGGCTGGGCGATCTCGTAGCGGACGCTGCCGCAGAGGCAGCCCCCGGTCAGCGGAAGCTTGGGCATGGTCCTGTCCTCCTGTCGAGCGTTGCGATGCGCATCTTACGCCCGGAAACTCAAGTAGGATCCCGGCGCGGTCAGTGTTGGCGCGAGCGGAGGGGATCCGGATGCGTCAGAGAGTCTTTTCAATTTTGGTCCTCCTCGGGACCAGCTGGGCCTGCTTTCATGTGCTGAAGGAGCATGGATACGAGGGGGAATGGATGCCGCTTCAGCAGATCATGAACTTTGCCTTTCCTCCGCCCGTCGGCCATCGGGTCCTTTTTGCCCTCCTCGCCGATGCGATCCAGGCGACGTTCCCCTCGTTCAGCTACGTGAAGTGCTTTCTCCTGTCACAGCTGGTTGCCACCCTCGCGGCCTTCGAAGCGATCCGAAGGTGGGCCGCGCTGTTCGTCCGGGCGGAGTTCGCCTTCCTGGCTCAATTACTCCTAGCTGTGATCCTGATCCCCACCCTGCGCTATTACAACTTCTATGACTTCGGAGTCGTCTTCTTCTTCAGCGCGTCACTCCTCTGTCTCTTCAAGGAGCGGTTCTTCCTCTACCTGGGTCTCTTAGCCTTGGGCACGGTCAACCATGAGATCGTTCTTCTTCTGATTCCCGTCTACCTAGTGCTTCAATTTCCTCAGGGAGTCAGGCGGCTTGCAACCTGGGGAAGAGTGGCCCTGCAGCTGGCTGTATGGGGAGGCGTTCGACTCCTGATGTTCTGGCTGCTCCCCTCGGCGGTGGCTCCCGAGCTTCGCATCGAGACCAATACTCAGCAGCTCCTTCACCCGACGGCGGGACTTCTGACCCGTTATCTGGCTCCGGCCATCTGGATGGGAGTCGCAATTCTAGGGTATCGCCACGCGTCGCCGGCGCTGCGTCGAACGGTCATTCTCCTGCCGCTGCTGGCGACGACCACCTTCCTATACGGCCAGTTCCACGAGGTCAGGCAGTTCGACGCGTTCGTGCCGGTGATGGTGGCGTTGATCCTCTGCGCCCTGCCGGCGAACCTCGCGGTTCGACCGGCCCCGGACGCTCATGCGCTCTTCCGTTGAGCTTCCCCCGTCACGCCATGACCCGTGAGTGAGGACAATTCGGCGGAGACGGCCGGGCTTGGCGCCTTCCAGTCACGGACGGCCGTGTACGCATGGCGTCGCCAGCGATAGGGGAGCTCGACGACCAGCCCCGGGCGCGGCGCGCGTGTCGCCATCGTGAGCATGTCGTGGAGCACGGTTCGCTGCTGGGCGACATGGCCCGGTTCGCCCAGGGCGTGGCCGAAGGGCCAGTGCAGGTACAGGAAGCGCGGCGCGCGGGCCGCCTCCGCGACCTCCTTGACGAGACCCAGGGCCACCGTCGTCACGCCCCTGGCCTCGATTTCTCTGGCAAGCAGTCCGACGGACCGCGTGCAGATCGGTCAGGCGGGCACCAGGAGAACCAGGTCGACACCCGACTCCTTGATGCGTCGCGCGACCTCCTTGATTGCCGGCATGAGCCGTTTGGCGCTCCCCATCAATCCGAATCCGTAATGAACGTCGGACAGCCGGCCGATGACCCGCTCGGTCTCGAGCTCGCGCAGGCGCTCGATCGGAAACACCAGATTGATGTCCCGAAGTGCATCGGTCTTGTCGTACGCCTGGTGCGAGATGGCGAGATCGGCCTGTTGTGCTCCATTCGGGATGACGCGGAAGGTCGGATCCCCATTGAGGTTGAACGGGCGATCGCTTCGCAGGTGCACGCCGCCGCTCGAGACGAGCGCCACGGTGCTCTGCGCCAGCGGTCTTCGCAGCGGCGTCCAGGGAATCTCTCCGGTTGCGAGGCGTCTCAGCTGGGGCAGTGCGATGAGCTTGCTGACCCAGTGGCCGAACGCCGTCCCCACGGGGATGACGCCGAACAGGACGGCGCTGCCGCCGGCCTTCATCTCGTTGATTTTCATGTCCGCCTCCTCAGAGCTGGATCATGCCGCCGTCGACTACCAGCTCCGTCCCCACGATGAACGCGGATTCGCTGGACGAGAGGTAAAGCACCGCGGTGGCGATCTCCTCCGGCTGGCCGAATCGCTTGAGCGGGACCCGCTCGGTGATCTGCTCCTTGAGCTGCCGGGTCGCCTCTTCCGGCAGTCCCATGCGGTCGAGGATCGGGGTCGCCACGGGTCCCGGGCTGACGACGTTCACTCGTATTCCCCGTTTCAGAAGGTCGGCCGACAGGGTCTTGGCCAGGTTGACGACGGCGGCCTTGGAGGCCCCGTAGACGGTGGAGCCCGGCATGCCCATGTGCGCGTTGATCGATGCGTTCAGGACGACGGCGGCGCCGCGCGGGAGAAGCGGAAGCGCCTTCTGGACGGTGAAGAAGGCGCCCTTGAGGTTGGTCGCCATGGTTTCGTCGAAAAGCGCTTCGGTCACGTCCTCGAAGGGGACGAACTTGCCGATGCCGGCGTTGACGAACAGGGCGTCGATCCGGCCGAATCTCTCCTTGATCCGGTCCATCGCAGTCGAAATCTCCGGGACTCGCGAGGAGTCGGCCTTGAGCACCAGGACATCGGGCCCGAGCTCCCTCTGGGCCGCCTTCAGGGTGACGTCGCTCCGTCCCGTGATGGCCACCTTGGCCCCCTCGCGGACAAACGCCCTCGCCGTGGCGAGACCGATGCCGCTGTTCCCACCCGTGACCACCGCGACCTTGTTCTTGAACCTCTCGCTCATGGTGTGCTCCTCCTCGTGGCCACCGTGGCCCGATGTTCTCTACTTCAAGCGGCGTGCCAACACTGCGGCCGATGACGATCCACCGTGGAACACGCTGACCGGGCTTCGGTTCCCCCGCGACGCACCGGAATGCCCGGCAGGGGAGACGGCTGCCTGAATTCGAACACCTGCCGAAATGCGGTCAGGTTTCGCCCGTCGACCGCGCGTCTACCTTTCGACGTGTCGCTGCAGCCGGCCCAGGGCGTCGTCCCACAGGCGCGAGATCCGCTCGAGATGCAACCGCGCGTCGGCAAGCCGCTTCGGCTCGACCTGCCAGATGCGCTCGCGTCCGCGCCGGCTTCCCCGGATCAGACCGGCCCTGGAAAGGACGTTCAGGTGTTTCGTGACCGCCTGGCGCGACACCGGGGTCTTCGCGCTCAGGCGCGAGATCGATTCCGGCCCGCTGGAGGAGAGCCGGACGAAGAGTTTGAGACGCGTCTCGTCCCCGAGAGCAGCGAACAGGGGCGCGGCGTCCCGGACCTGCGCGACGTCGATAGCGTCAGCCGGCGACATGGCGCTGAATGTTCTGCATCTGGATGGCCCACCCCTGCGAGTTCATCCGGAACGCCTCGTCGCGACGTCCGGCCGGAACGCGATCGAAGCCGGACTCGACCACCGTGAGCATCGTCCCGGCGGCCGCCTCCTCGAGACGGAACTCGACGAGCGTCGCGGGTTCAGCGGAGTAGTCGACCTTCGGGTCGACCGCGTACGGGTGCCAGCGGAACGAGAAGAGCCGCTCGGCGTCCATCCGCTCGACCTCGACGCTGAACGTCAGGTGCTCGTATCCGGGGTACGTGACCTTCCCCTTCACCGTCCTGCCGACGGCGAAGCCGGATTCCAGCTTCACGCGGAACCAGGTGCCGAATTCGGCTGAGTCCGTGAGCGCGCGCCAGACGCGCGATTTCGGGGCGCGCAGCAGAATCGTCTTCTCGATGCGATCGGTCGTTGATGTCATCCGGGAACCTCCTCGTGGCCGGCGGCGCTCATGCGCAACCGTATGGTTGCACTATACGGCAGACCCGGGCCACGTGCAACCCAAGAGTTGCTCTTTCCGGAGATCGCCCGCCTGGCGCGGCGAGTCTACCGTTTGCGCGCCAGCCGCCAGAACTGCTGTTCGTTGAGCAGCGTGATTCTGTGTCCCTTGGCGCGCAGCCGCTTGATCTCCATCAGTTTCAGGCCCGCGTCGCGGCCCGCCGCCTGCAGAGGATTCGGCCGCCCGCGCACGATGACCGTGGTCAGCGCCGACGGTCCGCCGTGCACCTTGGCGCCGGCCTTCCGCGCGGCCCTGGAGGCCACGCTGCGGCGCTTGCTCAGAATACCGGTGAAGGCGAGGTGCACCCCATTGAGGGACCGCAGCACGCCCGGCTTGAGAGGGGCCGGAGGATTGCGCAGCGCTTCGATCAGGTCGTCGGCGCTCTCGTATCTCTTGCGGCGCTCGCCGAGGCAGCGATGGATGATCTCTTTGAGATGGTCGCCGCAGGGGAAGCGGCGGATCTCCGAGGTGCGCAGACGCGCGCTCGCGTCCCCCTTCACCAGCATGCCGAGGAGCTGCCCGACCTGGTACACGTCGTCGCGGGCCTGCCACTTGGGGACCGCGCCGGCGAGGATGTCGCTCGGGGCCGTCAGCGCGTTCATGGTGTGCGACACGACTCCGCCCCGGTCGCTCTGCTGGCGCACGATGCCGAAGTCCCCGAGCTTGAGGCTCGGCCCGTCGCACACGAACACGTTCATCGGCGTGAGGTCGCGGTGCAGCAGCCGCCCGCGGTGCAGCTTGCGGAGCACCTCGAGGATGCCGGCGATCTCGCGCCGGACCGTCTTCTCGGGCCACCCCGTGTCCGCGCGGTGCAGGAACGCCCGCAAGTCACCGTGGCGCGCGTACTCGAGCGCCAGGAAATACAGCGGCCGGCCCTCCGGCGTGGTCAGCGGAAAGGCGTCGTAGACGCGGATCGCTCGTGGATGACCGTCCAGGAGCTGGCCGAAGTACGCCTCGCGCAGCCACCCGTCGATGCGCCCGCTGACCTTGATGCAGACCAGCTCCGCGACAATGGTGGAGTGCTCCAGGCGCCGTGCGAGAAAGACCTGCCCGAACCCCCCCTCGCCGAGAAACTGTTCGATCCGATACGACAGGAGCGTCTCCGGACTCCGGATCGTCTGCCCGGGAGACAGCAGGCGGCGCGTGGGATCGTGCGGGACGCGCGCCCGGCCTCCGCTGCGTGTCGTGGCGGTGGAGACGTCCTTCACGGGCGACCTCGAGGATGTGGAGCGTCCTGGCGGTCCTCCGGGTCGAAGTCGTATCCGAGCGGCTGCAGGACTTCGACGGCGGTGCGGAAGCGGCCGAACTGCGGCATGAGATACGCGCCGGCCACGTCGTCCTTCACCTCGAGGAGCATGTCGCGTGCGACCAGCATCCCTTCCCGCCGGCCCTCCTCGGCGGACGCGGCCTTCGCCATGCGCGCCCGGATCGCCGCGGGAATCTGCATGCCGGGGACTTCGTTGTGCAGGAACTCGGCGTTCCTGGCACTCGCGAGAGGGCACAGCCCGACGAGCACGGGAAGACCCAGCGATCGGATGTCGAGAAGGAAGCGCCTCAGCACCACCGGGTCGTACACCGGCTGAGTCATCACGAACTCGGCGCCGGCGCGCTTCTTCTCCTCCAGGCGTCTCAGCTCGCGGTCGTAATCGTGGGCCGCCGGCTCGGCGCCGCAGGCGAGCAGGAACGAGGTGCGGTCGTGCATCGACTTGCCCGCCGGATCGACCCCGTGATTGAGCGAGTCGACCAGCCGCAGCAGGCCGATCGAGTCGAGATCGAACACCGCGGTGGCGGCCGGGTAGTCCCCCATCTTCGGCGGGTCGCCGGTGATGATGACCAGGTTCCTGACACCGAGGACCCAGGCGCCCAGGAGATCGGAGTGCAGCCCGAGCAGGTTGCGGTCGCGGCAGCAGACGTGCAGCAGGACGTCGAGACCGAGCCGCTCGCGGATCAGCAGGGCCAGCGCCAGGTTGCTCATGCGCGCCACGGCGCGGGGCCCGTCCGCCGTGTTCACCGCGTCGACACCGGCGCGCTTCAGCATCGCCGCGGCCTCGAGACTGTGCCCGGGGTCGAGGCCGGGCTCGGGGTTGACCTCGACGCTGACGACGAACGACTCCGGACCGGCGAGCGGGAGGCGCGGCCCGCCCGGGTCGATCCGGTCGCGATGGACGCGCGCGATTTTCGCGCCGAGCGTCGACTTCTCCGCCATCGGCGCCGACGGGGGGCGGCCCACCTCGGGGATCGCGATTCCCGGCTTAGCCGCCTCGACCTTGACCCTTCCACCCGACATCATGGCGGCCGCGTCCGCGACGCGCCTGACGTGCTCGGGCCCCGTGCCGCAGCAGCCGCCGACGAGCGACACGCCGCTCTGGAACAGCCGCCGCGCGTACACCCCGAAGTACTCCGGGGTGGTCATGTAGATCGTCCTCTCGTCCAGGCGGCGGGGACGGCCGGCGTTCGGCTGCGCGCTCACCGGCCGGCCGTGACCCAGCATCTCGCGCGCCACCTCGAACACGAAGGCCGGTCCCTCGGCGCAGTTCACCCCCACCACGTCGGCGCCGCGATCGCGCAGGAAATCGGCGATGAGGGCCGGCGGCAGCCCGTCGACCGAAGGCCGGTCCTCGCTGAACGACATCTGCGCCACGATCGGGCCGGGAAACAAAGAGCGGGCCGCCTGGAGGGCCGCTTCCATCTCGGCCGCCCCGATGAAGGTCTCCAGGACCAGCAGATCGACCCCCTCGTCCACGAGAGCCTCGATCTGCTCCTTGAAGACCGAGTCGAGGATGGCGCGTCTTTCGGCGGTGAGCTTCGCGGCCAGAGTCCCGGTCGGCCCCACGGAGCCGGCGACGTAGGCGGCCCGTCCCGCTGCCTGGCGCGCCAGCCGCACGCCCGCCCGGTTGATGTCTCGCAGCCGGTCCTGCGCACCGTAGCGCCGCAGCAGCTCGCGGTTCGCCCCGAACGTGTTCGACTCGATGATCTGCGCGCCGGCCGCCACGTACTCCCGGTGGATTCCGAGCACCAGGTCGGGGCGCGCCAGGTTGGCCTCGTCGAACGATCGAGTAATGAAGTATCCGCGCTCGTAGAGCTGCGTCCCCATGGCCCCGTCGAAGACGAGGGGGCCGCGCGCCAGCATCTCGGAGAAGGAGGTGTCGGTGAGAGGCATCGGCTGAAAGCCTGTCCTTCGGCCGCCGGCCGGCGGGTCGCCGCGGAAGGGGATGGAGCCGACGGCCGGGGTTGAACCGGCGACCTACTGATTACGAATCAGTTGCTCTACCACTGAGCTACGTCGGCGCCCGGGAGATCGACGCATGACAATCTCACGATCGCGTGAAGAGTCCGTAGTTTAAGCGGGCGGCGGTTTCGATGCAAGTGACGCGATCGCGAGGGCCGCGCTGACGCTGAACGGCAGGCGGGGGGCGGAATCGCCACTTTTTGGCACAACGAAATTGAGGCCGCCGCTTGCGACCGGCGCGGCCAACGTTATGTTATGTCGACAGTTGCATCCAGGGGGGCCGGGACCGGCCGATCTGGCACCGTCCTTGCCCTTTGAGAGCGCGAAGGGGGAGCGCGCCGATGATGACGCTTCGCGGATCCAGGCACTCAGGAGGAAAGGGCTTCACGCTGATCGAGCTCCTGATCGTCGTCGCGATCATCGGGATCATCTCCGCGGTCGCGCTTCCGAATCTTCTCAACGCGATCGACAAGAGCAAGCAGAAGAAGTCCATGTCGGACCTCCGGACGATCGGCACCGCCGTCGAGGCGTATGCGACCGACACCGCCGTCTACCCGCAGGCGATACCGAGCTGGGCCGCGCTGAAGCTGATCGTCGATCCGTACTTCATCAGGATGCCGCCGGATGCCGACGGGTGGAGCAACGGCTGGGACGCATCCACGACTTCGACCGGGTCGGACTACACGCTCGCAAGCTATGGCAAGGATGGCCTCCTCAGCTCGCGTCCGGGCGGGCAGACCACCGACTTCAACTGCGACATGGTCTTCTCGCACGGACAGTTCTACCAGTGGCCCGAGGGGACGCAGTCGTAGCCAATCCGGGCCCGCCGCGTTGACCCGAAGCAACCCGCCTCGTTAGACTCGCGCTTCCAACGAATCCGTTCTCGCGGGAGGTCCGGCTGGCCGCTTCCTTCCCCACCCTGGCGCGGACGCTGCGCGTGGAGACGCGTGAGAAGGGCTCGCGCTTCATCGCCACGGCGGTGCCGGCGCGCGACGAGGAGGAGGCGGACCTGGCGATCGAAACGGTGCGGTCGGAGTTCCCGGATGCGACCCATCACTGCTGGGGCATGTCGGTGGCGGGGCGTCCGGGCGAGCGGTTGGAGCGATCCCACGACGCGGGCGAGCCGAAAGGGACCGCGGGACCCCCCGTCCTGCAGGCGATCCACAGCGCCGGGCTCGGCAACCTGGTGGTCGTCGTGACCCGTTACTTCGGCGGCACCAGGCTCGGCAAGGGCGGCCTGGCGCGCGCCTATCGCGCCGCCGCGACCCGGGTCCTCCAGGACGCCCCGAGGGTCGAGGCGGTGCCGATGAGCCGTCTGCTCATCAGCGTGCCGCTCCGTCTCGATGGCGAGGCGCGGCACGTTCTGGCCCGGCATGGGGGGCGCGTGGACTCGTCATCCTACGACGACGCGGAGAGAAGTGTGCTGCGCGCCAGCGTGCCGGCCGGGGCGCGCGACCGTCTCACGGAAGACCTGCAGGAGATCGCCCGCGGCCAGGCCCGCCTGGAGGAGATCGACCGGCCGCAAGGCTGATTTGATCCAGGCGGCACCGGCTGATATCATCGCACTCCCGCGGGGGAAGCGATTGCCCCTCTTCAAGGACACAAGGACAGAGCAGGAACTGCCGGAGACCGACGGTCTCACGCTGATCGATCGGGACGTCACGCTCGTCGGTGAAATCGTCTCCGAGGAGAACATCCGGCTGCGCGGCCACATCGAGGGGAACGTCGTGACCTCGGGGTCGGTCGTCATCGAGCCGCACGGCTCCGTGCGCGGCGACATCACCGCGGAGAACCTGATCGTGGAAGGGTCGATCGACGGGCGGGTCGTGGTGGCGCGGAAGTTCGAGCTCCGGCCGACGGGCCGGATGCGGGGCGACATCCGCGCCTCGATCGTGGCCATCGCCGAGGAGGCGTTCCTGCAGGGGAAGGTCATGGCCACCGAGAAGATCTCGACCAACACGCGCGCGCGGCGGGTCGACCGCGGATGAGGGCGGACCGTCCGCAGTGACGTCCACGACATCCCGGCGGGCGCCTCTCATCATCTTTCTTGTAGTTGGCGGGACGCTGGCCGTCCTCCTCGTCGTCTACACCATCCTGCACCATCCGCCCCGGCTCCCGGCCGACGCCGATCACCGGACATCCCGGCAGCCGGCCGACTGCCTCGAATGCCACGGTCCGGGCAAGAAGAGCCCGCGCGGACCGAACCACCCGCCGGCCCAGAACCAGTGCTTCAACTGTCACGACGCCTGAGGGGCGCCGTCACCGCGCGGCGGACGAGTTGCGCCGCGACCAGGGGGACGTTGAGCAACAGGCGGCGTTTCAGGGTCCTGTACGTCTGCCGCCCGGAGATGACGTCGGACAGGACGCGCGCGATGGCGGGGCTGGCGGCGGCGAGGAACACCAGTCGCTCGATGAAGCGCGCGTCGAAGAAGCCGTTTCCGTGCGCCGCCGCCCAGGACAGCTCCCGGGCCCCCTGATCGGCCCAGGCGTCTGTGTACTGCTCCGGCTGTCCGCGGCACAGCGCCTCCGCCAGGAGATCGCCCGAGATCATCGCGTAATAGATTCCCTCGCGCGTGAGCGGGTCGACCAGACGCGCGGCGTCGCCGATCAGCGCCCATCCATCCCCCTGCAGCCGCTCGCTGCCCGGGTCCTGCGGCGCCCCGGGGATGAGGGCGGCGTAGCGCTCGGCGGCCTCGACGGCCGCGGCCGGATAGCGACTCTTCAGGAAATCGTCCATCAGTCCCCTGAGCCCGGAAACAGGCAGCGCGCCGAGCGTGGCGCAGATCCCCGCCGACGAGTGATCCGGCCGCGGGAAGACCCAGAGGTAGCCGTGCAGACGATCGTAGAACTTGAGGGTGACGAATTCCTCGGAGACGTCCGGCAGGTAATAGCCGATCCCCTGCGACACGTCGGCGCCGGAGGTGGAGAGGAGGAGGCGCCGGCGGGCCGCCCCCGCGGCGCCGTCCGCCGCGACGATGAAATCAAACGGGCCGAAGGGGTCCGCCTCGCCTCCGCCCGCCGCGGCCGCGCGCACGTCCCACGCACCCCGGTCGTTCCGAAACGACACGACACGCGCCCGGACGACGCGCGCGCCGGCGGTGGCGGCGCGCGACAGCATGAAGGAGTGCAGGGCACCGCGGCTGAAGACGTAAAGAGGGTGCTCCAGGGGGAACCGTGCCTCGCGCCCGGACGGCGCGACGACCAGGCATTCGCGAACCGCCTTCCCGGCCAGTCCGGTGTCGAGGAGAAACGGGTAGCGCTCCAGGCCCCGGGCCGGGATGCCGCCGCCGCAGGCCTTCTCGAAACGCACCCGCGGCTCGAACACGGTCACATCGACGCCGGCCTCCGCCAGACGCCGGGCGCACTGCGCGCCGCCGGGGCCGCCTCCGATCACGGCGACTCGCTTCCCCTTGTGGTCCCCCACTTCAGCCTCCCCCGGAGTCCCCGCGCTCATGGTAACGGATGGCAGCACCGGAACGCACCTTCCGCTATAGTGGCGGGCGTGACGTACGTAGTCGGCAAGATCCTCGAGATCGCGGCGATGCTGACCCTGGGCGTGGCATTGCTGGTCTACGGCTTCGGGGAGGACAACATGAACTCCGAGCTCGCCTGGCTGCTCCTCGGCAGTCTGATGTTCCTCGCCGGGTACGTGCTGGAGCGCTGCTCGGCGAGGGGGCGGTGAGTGACGAGCGCATCGTCCGCATCCTCCTGGTGGACGACGTCCTGCCGTTCATCGACCTGCAGAGGAACTACCTGAAGCGGACCACCTGCAGGATCCAGACTGCGCGCACCGGTGTCGAGGCGCTGAACCTGTGCCGTCAGGATCCACCCGACCTCGTCTTCCTGGACGCGGAGATGCCGGAGATGGACGGCATCGCGGCCTGCCGGTTCCTCAAGGCCGACCCGCTCCTCGGGCGGATTCCGATCGTGCTCGTCGCCTCCGAGTCCCGCCGCGAGGAGTGCGTGCGCGCCGGCTGCGATGATGTCCTGATCAAGCCGCTCGAGTCGGCCTCCTTCCTCGAGAAGGTGCGACGCTTCGTGCCGCTCCTGGAGCGCCGCGAGGGACGCATCCCGGTGTCCTGCCGGGTCGAATTCAAGGTGAGATCGGCCTCCTACACCGCCTACACTCGCGATCTGAGCACGCACGGCCTGTTCCTCAAGAGCCCGCGGCCGTTCGTCCGCGGGACCCGGCTGCAGATGGTGATCCACCTGCCGTCACGCCGGCTCGAGGGACGCCTGGAGAAACCGGCGCCCGTCGCGGCCGAGGGGGAGGTCCGGCGGTCTCTGCGGCCGCAACCGGGGAGCCATCTCCTGCCCGGGATCGGCATCCGCTTCGTGGACCCACCCGCGGAGGTCCTCCGGGTCATCGAAAACTTCATCGCGGCGCGCCGGAAGCGGTAAACCCCGGGACGCCCGCGGCCGTTTGATCCTGTGCGGAGGGGGGTGTGGAGGCTGATGACTTCACCCTCATGGAACAGGTGCGGCGTGGATCACCCGGCGCCTTCGAGACTCTCGTCGAGCGCTATCAGAGACGTCTGTATCGGCTGGCCTGCGGTTACCTCCACAACCACGAGGAGGCCCTCGACGCGGTGCAGGAGGCGTTCGTGAAAATCTACCTGGCCCGCCAGAGCTATCGTCCCAGCGCCCATCCGTTCACCTGGGCGTCGCGCATCCTCGCCAACCGGTGCATCGACCAGATCCGGCACCGGCGGGTCCGCCCGGAGCAGTCCCTCGACGAGGCGCAGGAAACGCGGCCGGGACGGGGACCGCTCCCTCTGTCCTCGTCGGAGGAATCCGCCCAGACGCGCCAGGAGCGTCGCGAGCTCCGGAGCGTGCTGCAGGGGGCGATCGACACGCTGCCGCCGAGACAGCGGGAGATCTTCATGCTGCGCCACTTCGGAGAGATGCGTCTCGAGGAGATAGCCAAGGCTCTCGGCTGCGCCCTGGGGACCGTCAAGTCGTCCCTGCACCGCGCCGCCGCGGCGATCCGCGACCACCTGGCGCGCACCGATCCGGCGTTCCGGTCGCCGAAAGGTGAGTCGTCGTGAGCCCGCGCCGGCCCCCGCGCGCCTGCCGCGCCGCCCGCGTCCGGATGAGCCTCCTCTACTACGGGGCGCTCGTCCCTGCGGACGAGGCCGGCCTCCTGCGCCATCTCGACTCCTGCCGATTCTGCGGGCTGGAGTGGGACGAGTTCCGCGGGTGTCTGGACGCGGCGACCCCGGAGACGGTCTTTCCCCGCGAGACCGAGGTCGACTGGCGCGAGTTCGCGCGTGCCGCCGTCGCCCGGGCGCGCGCCGCCGAGGCCGCCCGGCCCGCAACCGCCGTGGCTGCGGGGTGGGTGGCAGTCCCCGTCCCGGCTCGCTTCGCGCTCTTGGCGGCGGCCGCCCTCGTCGCGGTCCTCCTGTGGAACACGGGGCTGCGGCCGGGAGGCGTGCCTGGGGGAGCGCCGGCATCGCCCGACTCCGGCGTCGGAGGGCCGCCGCTCGTTTCCCTGCTGGAGTCGGCCCACGCGATGCAGGACCGGCTGGCGCGCCGGGGGGCTGCCCGCTATCTGACGGACAGCCGCGCCGTTCTGGTCAACCTGGTCGGGCCGGCCGCCCCGTGCCGCAAGGCCGGCGGCCAATATGACATCACTCTCGAGAAGGAGAAGTCGCGGCAGCTGCTCAGGAGGATGAACCTCTACGAAGGCGGTCTCGGGTCGCTCGAGGACCAGCGGCTGTCCACGCTGGTGCGCCAGCTCGAGTCGGTCCTGATGCAGGTGGCGGCGCTCGACGACTGCGCCTCGGCGCGCCAGATCCACGACCTGCGCGAGCAGATCGAGACGCGGCAGATCCTTCTGCGCATCGACCTGGTCACGCGCGAGATGGAGGGGAGGGCGGATGTCGTCTGACGTCGCCCGCGGTCTCGCGCTCGTGCTGGCGCTCACGTTCCTGGGGGCGGCCGCCGGCGAGGACGAGCTGTTCCGTCAGGTGAAGGTGGACGTGTTCGATCAGGACTGGACGGCGGTGCTGCGCGGCTGCGAGGAGATCCTCGCGAGGTATCCGTCGGGACACTCGACGACCCAGGCGGGCTTCTACCGGGCGCGCGCCCTGAGCCGGATCCCGGGGCGCGAGGCCGACGGCGTCAAGGCCTTCAGGGAGTTCATCGCGGGGCACACCGGCGAGAAGGTGATGGTGGAGCAGGCCTGGGCGGCCCTTTTCTCCGCCGCCTGCGAGCCGCGCTCACCCTCGAGACGTGACTGTTCCGCCGTGCTGAAAGAGGGACTCGGGAACGGCTCGCGCTACGTCTCGACGCTCGCCGCGATCCAGGCCGGAGACACGTCCGACGAGGACCTCCGCCGCCGGTCGCTCCCGGTCCTGAAAAAGGCGTACGACACCCAGACCGACACCGACATCCGCAACGAAATCCTGATCGCCATCCTGAAGATCGATCCGAAGCAGGTGCCCTCGACGGAGACGGAGCGACCGGGCGCGAGGGGTGCGACCCCGAGCCTCATCCGGATGACCGTCTACAACAAGGAGGAGAAGCGTTACGAGCTCAAGGTCAATCTGCCGGTCGCCTTCGCGCGCATGCTCATCGACGCCGTCAACGAGGACCAGAAGAAGGAGATGCAGAACGTGGCGCGGCAGAAGGGGATCAATCTCGACCACATTTTCGAAGCGATCGAGACGGCGGGCGCGGGCAAGCTGCTGGAAGTGGACGACGACAGCTGCCACATCGAGATCTGGATCGAATGAGGCGGAGGCCGGCGATCACCGCTTCTGCGGCCCGCGCTCCTTCCTGCACTCGGGCTCGATCTTCTTGATCAGGTCGAGGATCCCGTCGCGCCGCGCCGTGTCGGTTTCGAGGTCGCGGGCCGCCTCGAGGGCGTCCTGGGCCTCGCACATCTTGCCGAGGGCGTGCTGCGTGTTGGCGATGCGCAGCCGCGCCTGGATGTCCTTGCCGTCGGCGTTGGCCGCCGCCTGGAAGTAGCGCAGCGCCATCTCCTGCAGCCCCTTCTGGAAGAAGGCGTCGCCGAGCCTCAGGAGCACGCGGGGATACTTCGGGTTCTTCATTGCGCAGACGCGAAACGCCTCGATCGCCTCGTCGATCTGGTCCCGACGCAGGAACAGCTCTCCCATCCGGAAATAAGTGTCCGCCTGGTTCGGATTGAGCTCCATGACCTGGCGGTAGTCGTCGAGCGCGGCGTCCACGCGTCCGCGCGTGGTGTCGAGGTTCGCGAGCGCCAGGTAGATGTCGGCGTTGTCCGGCCAGATCTTGAGGGCCGCCCGGTAGTCCGAGTCCGCGAGGTCCCAGTGTCCCTGGGCCTCCTCGGCCGCCGCCCTTCCGAGGTACGCCGCGATGAAATGAGGTGAGCGCCTGAGGGTCTCGCCGAACTCGCGCACGGACTGATCGTAGAGACCCAGACGCAGGCTGGCGCTGCCCGCCAGCACGCGCGGCAGGTGGTCGGGCGAGCGCAGGACGGGAGCGCGCCCGAAGGCCTGCAGCGCCGCCGCGTACCGTCCCGCGTAGAACGCCCCCTGCCCCTCCAGCGTCGCCATCGAGGCGCGGGCGCGATCGACCACGAAGAATCCGAGCACCGCGGCGGCCGCGATCCAGGCGAGACCGGCCGCGGCGGCGAGACGCCTGCCGCGCCCCGCGCCGGCCGCACGCTCGCGCGGAACCAGCAGACCGAGAGGACGCGGCACGGCGCCGGCGCTTCGGAGTGAGACCTGCACGATCCCGGCGAGCACCCAGAAGAGAATCGACGGGGTGGCCTCCTGGTAAGGCGCCCCCAGGAAGGCGATCCCCGCCAGTGCCCCGAGCCCGGCGAGGGCCGCCACGCCGACGTTGTCCCAGGGTGGCTCCGCCCGGGCCGCGGCGAGGAGGGCCTGGAGAAGCAGCACGAGGACGAGGAGCGCGAACGCCAGACCGCCCAGGAGACCGGTCTCGGCCGTCATCTCCAGGAATGCGTTCCCCGGATGGATCGCCTGGTGGCTGAGAGAAAAGGGAGAGTTCGGCGAGGCCGTCCAGGCGACCTCCAGGAAGGCATGCCGGAATCCGCCCGGCCCTGCCCCGAGAGGATGATGCAGGATGAGTACGAAGGTGTCGCGGACGGCCGCGGCCCTGTCGGCGGCCGGGTTGCCGGTCGTCGGGGACAGAAGGGACGTGCCCTGGAGCGGCTCGAGCGGCTTCGCCGACGGATACAGGAAGGCCAGGCGGGATACCGAGACAACGACCAGAACGACGATCCCCGCGATCAGGAGGGCGCGCAAACCGGCCCCGCCCAGATCGGGGGCCAGATCTGTCCAGCGGCCGCCGTGTCCCGCGGCCTGGACGATGCGGCCCACGACGACGAGCAGCAGGGCGGCGGCCGCCAGCCACCAGCCCTCGGGCCTGCCGATGAACAGGAGCGCCGAAGCGACGAGCCCGAGCAGGCCGCCGCAGGCCTGGCGCCAGGCGCTCGCGGACAGCGCCGCCGCGCCGATCCCGAGCGGCAGAGCCAGGATCAGGAACTGGCACGCCAGACCCGGATCGCCCAGCGTCGATCCGCCACGATTCGGCGGGAGGATGTCGTTCAGCCACCCGCCGGCCGAGGCGGGTATGAATACTTGAAGCAGCGACGCAAGCGCCACGATGGACGCGGCGAGCAGCGTGGTGCGCAGAAGAAGAGACACGCTCCGGACGTCGCGCACGAAGCGCACCGTCCCGAGGAAGAGGCCGAGCCCTACCGTCAGGTCGAGCAGGCCCCAGAGGGCCAGACCACGGTTGGCGGCGACGACACAGGCCGCCGCGGCCGAGACGAGGAAGACGAGGAGAAGGGTCCGCACCGGCGCGACCAGCCGCGGCCGATCTTCGGGGGCCGGCGCGAGGAAGGCCAGCCCCCAGAGCAGAAGTGCGACCAGCAGCATCAGCGACCGCTTCACGAAGGCGAACGGGTCGGCGAGGCTGGAGCTGTACGCGAGGGGGACCAGCAAGAGAGCGGCCGCCAGGAGCCACACCCCGGCGCGCTCGAAGAATGGCCTGTCCAAGGACTTCAGCATGCGGACATGACGCCGGGGATCCAATCGAAAGCCGCTCTGGGCAAGGACGAGCCGAGAGCGGCGGGCGCAGAACGTCGCATGCTAACACAGCGTTTCCGGATCATCAACCGCGGGAGGGAGGAGCGGGATTGGCGCCTCTCCCGTTGACCGTTTTCCACGGGCGCGTCTATGATGGTCCGAGCCGTGGACGAAACCGTGTCCGTCGTCGTGTACCGAACCTGGAGCGACCTCGAAGCCCAGCTCGTCAAGGGCATCCTGGAGCTCTACGGCATCCCCGTCGGCCTCGCGACCGACATCAGCCATCTCCTGTATCCGTTCACGGTGGACGGCCTCGGTGAGACGCGCGTCCTCGTGCCTCTCGAAGCGGAGAGCGAGGCGCAGACCATCCTGGCCGGTCACCGGTCGAAGACGGGGCGTCTCGATGCCTGAGCGGGTCGAGGCGCGCGCCCCGACTCGCATCGACCTCGGGGGCGGCACCGTCGATCTGTGGCCGCTGTACCTGCTGCACGACGATCCGCTCACCGTCAATACCGCCATCGATCTCTATGCCCGCGCCACGGTCGAATCCACCCGCGACGGGTCGGTCGAGCTGGTCTCCATCGACCGTGACCGGAGGGCGCGGTTCGCCTCCGTGGCGCACCTGCGCGCGGCGCTGAAAGAGGCGCCATCCGAGCTCGAGTTCCCGATGCGTCTCGCCTCCCATTTCCTCGAGCAGGCGCAGGCGCGCGAGGCGTCATGCCGGATCACGACCGACTGCCGGGCCCCCGCCGGGTCCGGCCTCGGAGGCTCGTCGACGCTCGGCATCGCCCTGGCCGCCGCCCTCGATCGCCATACCTCCCGCGGTCTCGGCGGCGACGCGCTGCTGCAGCTCACCCGCTCCATCGAGACGCAGGTGCTGAGGATCCCGACGGGGGAGCAGGACTACCACCCGGCCCGCCACGGCGGCACGCTCGCCCTCCACTACACCGTCGAGGGGACCCGGGTGGAGCGCCTGGCCGTGGACGGCGCGGCACTGGGGCAGAGGACCGTCCTGGTGTTCACCGGCGTGTCGAGGGCCTCCGGCGTCTCGAACTGGGACATGCTGAAGAGGCACCTCGACGGCGACGCGGATGCGCGGCTGGCGCTCGATCGGATCATCGAAGCCACCCACGCCATGCGCCGGGCCCTCCTGGCGGCCGACTGGGACGCCGCGGGGGAGGCGCTGGGGCGGGAGTGGGAAGCGCGCAAGCGGATGTCGCCGACTGTGACGAACGAGTCGATCGATCGTCTGATCGAGGCGGCGCGCTCCGCCGGGGCGATAGCCGGGAAGGTGTGCGGGGCCGGCGGGGGAGGGTGCGTGGTCCTCTGGGCGAGGGATGGCATGCGGGAGAGGGTCGCCCAGAGCGCCCGGGAGCGGGGGGCCACGATCCTCGAGTGTCATTTTGTGCCCGAAGGCGTCTCGGTCACCGCATCGTAGGCGACGATTTTCATTGCGCCGGGCGTACCCTCACCGTAGACTTCCGTGGGCCGAAGTTTCTTCCCACCGGGGGTTTACTTCGCGCGGGATCCGGAGGACAATGATGGGGTCTCTAAAAACCGGGTTCTGGGTGGGCCGTTACGGAGAGTCGATTATGTCATCCCGTAGACTCCTTCCCTTCGCGATCGTGCTTCTGTGCGCCACAGTCCCCCTGTCGTTCGCCGACCAGGTCGTCTACTTCGTCAACGGCAAGGCGATCATGGTCAAGAGCGTCGAGAAGGGGGAGAAGTTCACCATCCTGGAGATGGAGGGTGGCGGCAAGGTCGGGGTCCCGACCGACCAGATCTCCAAGATAGAGGATTTCGCGATCACGGCACCCCAGGCCATTCCGGCGCAGAGTGCGCCCGCGCCGGCTGCCGTCGCTCCGATCGTGGCGGCCGGGCCCGCCCCCGCCGCCGCTCCGCCCGCGGTCGCGTCGGGGCTTCCAACCGATCCCTCGATGGCGGCGGGACCGGGAATCGGCGGCCGGCCTGCGGGCGGTCCGAATGACAACCTTGCGCACATCAAGCCCCTCGACATCGGCGGGAACAGCGGCGCCGGCCCGATTCAGCGCCCCTATCCCCAGGCCACCGCGGGCCCCGGCGGCAGACCGGGTGGTCCCATGCTCGGAATGGCAGCGCGTCAGAGTCTGGCCGCGGGACGCAGGTTCGGCCGCGGCATCAACGGGGGGGGTGGTCGCGGCGGAAGACCGGGGATGGTCGACGCGGGACGGACCACACCGGCTCCACAGACTCCTCCGGTCGCTCCGCAGCCGCAGGTGACGCAGCCGCCGCCAGCCGATCCGCCTCCCGCCCCCGCGGTCGATCCCGAGGCGGCGCCCGCCCCGCCCGATGATTCCAATGAAGAGCCGTCGGACGCCCCTGCGCCCGAAGAGGGCGACTCATCGGGCAACACACCCGGCAGCGCGCGCTAAGCAGCCGCTCCCCATTCTGGTCGTGGGCCTCACCGGTCCCAATGCCTCGGGCAAGGGAGAGGTCGCGACATTCCTCGCCGCGTCAGGGTTCGATGTCCATTCCTTGTCCGATGCCGTGCGCGAGGAAGCGACCCGCCGCGGACTGGATCACAGCCGCGATAACCTCATCCGCGTCGGTGTCGACCTGCGGTCGGAGCACGGTCCCGGTGCTCTGGCGCTGGGCGTGCTCCCGCGCCTGAAGGGGCGCGCTGTGGTCGACTCGATCCGCAACCCGGGGGAGGTCGAGGTCCTGAGGCGGCTTCCGCGCTTCCTTCTCCTGGGAATCGACGCGCCCCAGGCGCTGCGTTTCGAGCGCTCTCTCCTGCGCGGCCGGCTGGGGGACGGCGCGACCCTGGACGAGTTCGCGCGCAAGGAAGAACGCGAGAACTCCACCACGCCGGCCGGACAGCAGCTCCTGGCGACGCTGGCCCTGGCCGACGTCCTGATCGACAACGACGGCACGATCGCCGACCTGCGGCGGAAGGTGCGGCGGGCGCTGCGCGCCCACGGGCTCGAGACTGCTTCGGTCTAGAAGAGGCTCTGCCGCGGGCGTCTGCGACGGAACGCCGGGATGAGGACGAGCCCGGTCACGAATCCTCCGATGTGCGCCAGCACCGCCACGCCGCCGCCCGCGCTCATCTGTCCGGCATTGACGAGCTGCAGGAGAAACCAGAAGCCCAGCACGATGACCGCAGGGAACGAGACGACACGAACGAAGAAGACGAGGAAGACGAGCGTCAGGACGCGCGCCACCGGGAACATCACGAGGTAGGCCCCCAGGACGCCCGAGATGGCCCCGCTCGCGCCGATCATCGGGATCTTCGAGTGCGGCGCCGCCGCCACCTGCGTGAGTGAGGCGATCAGGCCGCACCCTAGATAGAAGAGAACGAAGCGGCCGTGACCCATGACGTCCTCGATGTTGTTCCCGAAGATCCACAGATACAGCATGTTCAGCGCGACGTGCAGGATACCGCCGTGCAGGAACATCGCCGTCAGCAGCGTCACGCCGGCGCGGCCGAGCCGCCCCGGATCGTGCAGGAGCGCCTCGGTCAGCAGGGCGGGTGTGAGTCCCAGCCCGGCGATCAGGCTCTTGGAAGCCTCCGGCGGGAGCAGCAGCTGGTAGACGAACACGGCGGTGTTTGCGAGAATGAGGACGACCGTCACGAAGGGAACGCTGCGTGTCGGGTTGTCGTCCTTGAGGGGGATCACGCGGAGGCTCCGCCGGGCCGCGCACTATAGCACAGGGCCGCGGGACGCCCACGACCGCTCCGGCCTCCCGGGGAGCCGGTTCTTGACCGGCCCGGTCCCGGGGTCTATGATTACCGGCCATGTGACTGCAGTGACAGCGACTTCCCTGAGATTTGCCGACCTACCCGAGAGCGAGGAGCGCGATGTCTGAAGCCCTGACAGACAAGATGAGCGTTCCGGCCGTGCGCGGCGTGCAGAAGGAAGAGGCCAGGTCGGGGGCGATCCTGCCCTTCGTCAATTCGCCCGCCGACCTCAAGAAGCTGAGCCTCCCGGAGCTCGAGCGGCTCGCCGCCGAGCTGCGGGAGTACGTCGTGGAGGTCGTCTCCAAGACCGGCGGGCATCTCGCCCCCAGCCTGGGAGCGATCGAGCTCACCATCGCCCTGCACTACTGTTTCGAGGCCCCGCGCGACAAGATAGTCTGGGACGTCGGTCATCAGGCGTACGGTCACAAGGTCCTCACCGGCCGTCGGGACAGGCTTCCGACCATCAGGCAGTACAAGGGGCTGTCCGGCTTCGTCAGCCCGACCGAGTCGCCGTACGACGCGTTCGGCGTGGCGCACGCCAGCACGTCGATCGCGGCGGCCATGGGAATGGTCGTGGCACGCGACAGCGCCGGCGAGGATCACCACGTCGTCACGGTGACCGGGGACGGCGCCATGACGGGAGGTCTGGCCTACGAGGGGCTCAACAACGCCGGACACTCGAAGCGGGACATCCTCGTGATCCTGAACGACAACGAGATGTCGATCTCGCCGAACGTCGGGGCGATCTCCACCTACCTGACGAGCATCACCTCGAGCAAGTACTACAACCGGCTCAAAGAGGAAGTGCGCGACATCCTCAAGAAAGTGCCGCTCGGCGTCCCCGCCGGTGAGCTGGCGAAGCGCATGGAGCGATCGCTCAAGGAAGTGGTGGTGCCCGGAGGATTGTTCCAGGCGCTGGGGTTCCAGTATTACGGGCCGATGGACGGGCACAATCTTCAAGAGTTGATCTCGGTGCTGACGAACCTGAAGGCGGTCAAGGGGCCGCGTCTCCTGCACGTCATCACGAAGAAAGGCAAGGGGCTGCCTTACGCCGAGGCCAACTCGTGCGTCTACCACGGCGTCACCGCCTTCGATCCGGCATCCGGGACGCTGGCCGCCTCGGGCAAGGCGGCCGCCCCCGATTACGGCAAGGTGTTCGGCGAGGCGATGTCGCGGCTGGCCACGGACAACGACAGGGTCGTCGCGATCACGGCGGCGATGGCCGACGGCACCGGTCTGGTGAAATTCGGAGAGAAGCACCCGTCGCGCTTCTTCGACGTCGGCATCGCGGAGGCGTACGGCGTGACCTTCGCCGCGGGTCTGGCGATCTCGGGGATGCGGCCGGTCGCGGCGATCTACTCCACCTTCCTGCAGCGCGCCTACGACCAGATCATCCACGACGTCGGGGTGCAGTCCCTCCCGGTCACGTTCTGCCTGGATCGCGCCGGCCTGGTCGGGGCCGACGGCCCGACGCACCACGGCGTGTTCGACCTGACCTACCTGCGCGCCGTGCCGAACTTCGTGATCGCCGCTCCCAAGGACGGCGACGAGCTGTGCGATCTCCTGAAGACGGCTGTCGACCAGGAGGTGTACCCGTTCGCCATCCGCTACCCCAAGCGCCCCAGCCGCCGGTTTACGCCCGAGCGTCCCTTCAGGACCATCCCGATCGGGACCTGGGAGGTGCTGCACGAAGGTCGCGACGCCTGTCTCCTGGCGGTCGGCTCGATGGTGGAGACGGCCGAGACCGTGCGGCAGAAGCTTTTGGAGGAGGATCTCGACGTCGCGGTCGTGAACTGCCGGTTCGTCAAGCCGCTCGACGGCGCGCTCCTGAGAGACGTCGCGGCGCGCTACCCGGTCCTGGTGACCCTCGAAGAGAATACGCTTCGCGGCGGCTTCGGCGACGGAGTGCACGAGCAGCTCCACGAGTCGGGCGTGACCCCGGGGGCGCTGCACCACGTCGGCCTGCCCGATCGGTTCGTCATGCACGGTTCGATGCCCCAGCTCCTCGACGAAGTGGGTCTCTCCGCCCAGGCGCTGGTCCCGCGTGTCCGGGCCTTCGTGAAGGGACGGGCGTGAGCGGCCCGCCGCGCATCGAATCCAGGAAGGGCGATCTCGCGGGCCTCACCGCCGACATCGGCATCGTCTACAAGTTCAAGGGGGACGCGGTTCTCCCGGGCCCGGTCGATCGCTCCCTGGCGCAGCGTCTCCTGGAAGTCGCCAAGGAGGATCACTTCGAAGGCGCGGCCGGCCGCCACCTCCTCTGGCACGCCCCACCGGGAGATGGACTGAGGTGCAGGAGATACGTCCTGCTCGGCCTCGGGGCGAAGGACGATCTGACCCTGCTGCGCTACCGGCGCTACCTCGGGGACGCGTTCCTGGAGTGCGACCGGCTGGGCGCCGCGAGCGTCGCGCTTCCCCTTTTGCAGGCCGGCGCCTCGCCGTTCCCGGCGCGCGAGGCGGCGGTGGCCCTGTGCGAAGGGATCCTGCTGGGGACCTACCGGTTCGATCGGTACCGGTCCGAGGCGCGCACCGGGCACAAATACCTGCGCGAGGTGCAGGTGGCCGCGGGGGACGGGCCGCTCCGGGAGGTGTCCGACGGGATCTCGTTCGGCGAGACGACGTCGAGCGCCACCAACTTCGCCCGCGATCTGGTGAACGAGCCGGCCGGCGAGCTGTTCCCCGAAAAAATGGCGGAGATCGCCAGACAGGTGGCCGACGAGTCGAAGATCGGCATCAAGGTCTTCGAACCGGAGGAGATGCGCCGCCTGGGGATGGGAGGGATCCTCGGCGTCGGGCAGGGCTCGAAGAGGGCGCCGCGCCTGATCCAGCTCGAGTACAAACCGGAAGAGAGGGCGGTCCGCAAGATCGCCCTCATCGGCAAGGGCCTGACGTTCGATTCGGGCGGGCTGTCCCTCAAGACCTCGGAAGGGATGGAAACGATGAAGTGCGACATGGCCGGCTCCGCGACGGTGCTCGCGACGCTCAAGATCCTGCCCGAGCTGGCGCCGCGGACCGAGGTGATCGGCCTCATGGGGATGGCGGAGAACATGCCGGGGGGAGGCGCCCTCCGGCCGGGCGACATCCTCAAGATCATGAACGGCAAGACGGTCGAGGTGCGCAACACAGACGCCGAGGGACGGCTGGTCCTTGCCGACGCCCTGTCGTACGCATCGACCCTGCCCGACCTCGAGGAGGCGATCGACCTGGCCACCCTGACGGGGGCCTGCGTCGTGGCGCTCGGTCCGATGGCGGCCGGGGTCCTCGGGAACGATCGGGGCATGGTCGACGACATCCTGGCCGCCGCCTCCAGGGCCGGCGAGCCGATGTGGCCGCTGCCGCTCTACGAGGAGTACCTGGAGCACATCAAGAGCGACATCGCCGATATCAAGAACACGGGGATCCGCTGGGGCGGCGCCATCACGGCGGGGCTCTTCCTGAGTCAATTCGTGCGACGCGGGCTGCGCTGGGCGCACCTGGACATCGCCGGCCCGGCCTTCGGGGACAAGGAGTACTCGTACATGAAGAAGGGCGGGTCGGGTGTCGGCGTGCGCACCTTGACCCGCTATCTCCTGGGGCTCGCGGACTGACCGCTCTTCCCGGTGCGATGCCTTCGAGGAGACGATGGGCCACCGCGAGCACCGCCTGCAAGGCCCGGCCTCCGTGCCCTGCGCCGTTCTTACCGTCAGCGACACGCGCCATGAATCGACCGATGCGAGCGGCGCGCTCATCCTCCGGACGCTGCGCGGTGCGGGCCACGCGGTCGTCGATTACCGGATTCTGAAAGACGATCCGCGCCGCATCGTCTCGCACCTCCGGGCGCTGGCGAAACGTGCGCGGGCGCGGGTCGTCCTCCTGACCGGCGGCACCGGCGTCGGCGTCCGGGACTCGACCTTCGAGGCGGTCTCGGGTCTTCTCGACAAGCGGCTCGACGGCTTCGGCGAGATCTTCAGGGCCCTGAGCTATCGCGAGATCGGGTCGGCGGCGATGCTGAGCCGCGCGGTGGCCGGCACCTATCGCGGAATGGTGCTGTTCTCGATGCCGGGATCGGAAGCCGCCGTGCGCCTGGCGATGACGAAGCTGATCCTGCCGGAGCTCCCGCACGTCGCCGGCCTGGTCGGGAAGGAAACGCGCCGGTCTCGAAATGTCCACGCTCGTTGATGCGGAACGGCCGCGGCCGGCGCTCGAGGCCGCCGGGGTCGCGGAGGACCTGCGCCGCAGGGTCGAAGGCGAGGTCCTCTTCGACTCCGTGCACCGCACCCTGTACAGCACGGCGGCGTGCATCTACCAGGTGATGCCTCTCGGCGCCGTCGTGCCCCGACACGAGGACGACGTCCTGGCCGTCCTGGAGTACGCCCGCCGGAACCGCATTTCCGTGACGGCGCGCGGGGGAGGCTCGGGTCTGGCCGGCCAGACGCTGGGCCGGGGCATCGTCCTCGACTTCTCGAAGCACTTCCAGCGGATCACGGACATCGATGCGGCGCGCGGCACGGTGCGCGTCCAGCCCGGAGTCGTCCAGGCGCGCCTCAACCGGACGCTGAGACGCCACGGGATGCGCTTCGCCCCGGACCCCTCCTCGTCCGCCTGGTGCACTCTCGGCGGGATGCTGGCGAACAACGCGGGCGGCTCGCACACGATCAGGCACGGCGCCACCAGGGAGAACACCGTGTCGGTGCGCGCGGCGATTGCCGACGGCGCGGTGATCGAC
>DASQAT010000008.1 GCA_035635555.1 Candidatus Dormiibacterota bacterium | reverse complement strand
CGCCGCAGCAGCGGGGCCAAATGACCACTTGAGTGGTCATTTGAGTAGCGATACTATCTTCCTCATGGCGAAGCGAAGATCGAGGCCCAGGGTCAAGACGCTCGGCGTCAGCGAATTCAAGAGTCATTGCCTGGCGCTGGTCGACGACTTGCATCGCAACGGCGGGGAGATCGTTCTCACCAAGCGCGGGAATCGCGTGGCCAAGGTCGTGCCTCTTGTCGATCCGAGGACTCCGCCGCTCCATGGCCTGTTCAAGGGTCGCCTGCGAATCCACGGCGACATTGCCGAGGTGAGCTTCGCCGACCTCTGGGAGCTCAAGTGAGTTTGCTGCTCGACACGCACATCGTGCTCTGGTGGCTCGAGGGTGGTGATCGCCTGAATCAGGCACAGCGGCGGGCGGCGGCCGCCGTCGAACGCGGCAGCGAGAAGCTTCACATCGCCGACGTCACTCTCTGGGAAATCGCCATGCTCGCCGATCGCGGGAAGATCACGGTGCCTCAGGGATTGGCCGCGTTTCTCGAGGAGCTCGAAAGCAACGCTCGCCTCGAGGTGCTCCCCATCACGGGCGCCATCGCGCTGGATGCGGTGAGGCTAGGGAACTCGTTCCCGAACGATCCAGCCGATCGGCTCATCGCCGCCACAGCGCGGGTGCATGGGCACACACTGGTTACCGCCGACCGCCGGGTTCGGGAAGCGGCTGTCGTAGCGGTCCTGTGATGGCTCTTGGAGGAGATGATGTCGCGGAGAGCGCGCGACCCAAGTCGCGCTCATATCCGCGTTCACGTCCTTGGCCCCGAAAATAGAGCCTCGTCTCACCGGGCGACGAAGCCGACGACTCCCGTCGCATGGATCTGCGAGAGATCGCCGTCGCCGGTGTGCATCACCGGCCCGTCCTCGTGCCCGGCGAACCAGCGCCCCGGAGTGTCGGCGAGGACCGAACGGATTTCGTTGTGGCGCGGCCCGGCCGGGAGCGCGATCCGGACTGGGTCGGCGTCCGGCGTGGGGAGCTCGAGGAGGAGCTTGGAACCGAAGGACAGGATGCTCAATCCCTCCGGGTTCTGCGACCAGCCCTCGCTTCCCCCGACGAGCCAGCCACCGCCAGGTACTCCGTCCACGCCGAGGAGGATGCTCGAGGCCTCGAGCTGGAACGTGCGCGACCGGCGGAGGGTGCCGTCGGCGGTGCTCACGCTCACGAATGCGTCCCAGAACGTGTTGTCGCCGCCCGGGACCCGGCGCGCGCGCCCGACCACGGCGACCTCGCCGTGAGACGCCCGGATGTCGTAGGGTTCGTCCTCGTTCTCGGTCCCGACCAGCCGTGACCAGAGGTGAGCCCCCGCGCGGTCGAATTTCTCCAGCAACACGTCCGAGTCCTGCGAAAACGCATTGCCCGCGAGCTTCTTGAGGTCTTCCCCGGTGAAATCCTTGTGCGCCCGGAGCTTGAACGGGTTGGCCCAGAACGCCACGTAGGCGTTGCCGTCCGCGTCGACGTCGAGGAGCGCCCGGAACGAGGACCACATGGCCTCGAAGGTGTCGAACGTTCCTCCGATGGGGAGAAACGGAATGTGATGGCTGACCGGAAGGACCAGCGTCCGGCGGGGTGCCTTCCACCCGGTGGCGAAGGCGAGCCGGTAGAGGAGCACCGATTCGAGCGGCGTGACGACCGCGACCACCGTCTCCTCTCCGTCGGGCGCGGTCCGGACCGAATCGCGGGGCAGCGCATTGGCCGTGACATCGGTCGGGACCGGGACCCCCCCGCCAGAGGGGAACGGGTCGTTGGCGATCTCTGGATCGTGGAGCCGCTGGAGGTCGAGTGGGGCCAGACGCTCGCTCAGGCGAGCCACGAAGACGTTGAAGTCGGCATCGATCAGGACGGCGCTCACCTCACCGGAGGGGTGCAGCGCGGCATCCTCGATGAGGAGGCCGGCCGGTGCATTCCACGGAGTGGACTCGGGACTGTCGACCCGGCGGATCCGGCTCGCGCCGTACTCGGCGACGGTGAAGCTGGCGAGCTGCTCCTCGAGGACGACGTCGGTGCCGGTCGGCAGGCGCATGCGACGGCGAACGGACCAGCCCTCGGTTCGCTCGAACGAAGGGCCGGGATCCACGGTCGACCCGGCATCCGGCCCGGTGTGGATCTCCCCGGGACCACCCGGGCTAGAGCCGCAGGCAGCCAGGAGCAGCGGGAGGGTCAGCACCGCAGGAAGGACGGATAAGCGAACTTCTGTCACCTCGCCCTCCTCTTGCCTCCTCGCGACCAGCCGAGCAGGGCCGCGGCGGGAGGGCACACCACCCTCCCCGGGCAGGGGCGTACGTCATTTGCCAAAGTGCGCCAGGGGTAGGAAGGTTCAGCCCCCTTCCTGGACTTGTTGATGCCTTCGCAGAAGGTATTATTCCCGGCGGCATCTCCTCCCGGCGGAATCAGCACTTGGTAGCCGCCGTGTTGGCTACAAATCCCGTCCGCACGAAGACATCTGAGCACAACTCGCGTCAAGCGGGGCGAAAAGGACTACGTGGACGCGCTTGTTTCCGCCGCTCAGGACCCGGCGTGGTTAGACTGCGCCCTGAGTTCTGCGAAGGAGCATACAAATGATCCCGTCGACCGCGACGTGGGTGTTGGTAGCCGATGCCCGAGGTGCCCGCATCTTCAGCTTCCTCGAAAAGAATGGCCAATGGACGCTGCACGACACCCTCAAGGGCGACGGCAGCGGCCACCCCGATCAGACCTCCGACTTCGGCCCCAAGGCCTCGGAGCACAAGGGGGCCCTGCACGGCCACGGCGAGCCCAACGCCAAAGAAACCCAGGAGCGACGCTTCGCCCACACCCTGGCCCACGTGCTGGAGCGGGGTCACGGCACCAAGGCCTTCGCGAAGCTCGTGCTGGTGGCGCCCCCGAAACTGTTGGGCGACCTGCGTGAAAATCTGAGCCGCGGCCTGCAGAGCGCGGTGGT
>DASQAT010000007.1 GCA_035635555.1 Candidatus Dormiibacterota bacterium | reverse complement strand
GGGGCCGATCAGGTCGCCGATCTTGTCCGGCCGGATCTGGATGGTGATGATGCGCGGCGCGTACTTGGACAGCTCCGAGCGCGGCTTCGGCATGACCTGATCCATGATGTCCAGGATGTGGAGCCGCGCCTGCTTCGCCTTGTCGAGCGCCTCGGCCATGATCGTGAAGTCGAGGCCCATGATCTTGATGTCCATCTGGATCGACGTCACGCCCTGGCGCGTGCCCGCGACCTTGAAGTCCATGTCGCCCAGGGCGTCCTCGGTTCCCAGGATGTCGGTGAGCACCGCTACCCGGTCGGCCTCCTTGATGAGCCCCATCGCGACGCCCGCACATGCGGCGGTCATCGGTACGCCGGCATCGAACAGCGCCAGCGAGCCACCGCACACCGTGGCCATGGACGACGAGCCGTTCGACTCGAGGATGTCGGACACGATACGGAGGGTATAGGGAAACTGGTCGTACGGCGGGAGCAGCGCCTGCAGCGCCCGCTCGGCGAGCGCCCCGTGTCCCACCTCGCGGCGTGAGGTCCCGCGAATCGGCTTCACTTCACCAGTCGAGAACGGCGGAAAGTTGTAGTGCAGCATGAACGACTTCGTGGTCTCCTGCGCCACGTCGATCGAGTCGATGCGTTGCTCGTCCCGCGTCGTGCCGAGGGTCACCGACACCAGCGCCTGGGTCTGGCCGCGCGTGAACAGCGCGGAGCCGTGCGTGCGAGGCAGCGTCCCGACCTCGCAGCTGATCGGCCGTACGGTGTCGAGATCGCGCCCGTCCACCCGCTCGCCGTGGGTGAGGACCTGGTTGCGCATGGTGTGATACTCGATGTCCTCGAGCACGCTGCCGACGTCCTTCAGGTTGTCGGGGAACTCAGGCCCCAGCTCTTCCTGGATCGTGGCCTTCAGGGCCGCCAGCGCCTGCGCCCGCTCGGACTTCTCCGGCAAGTTGAGCGCCTCGGAGACCCGGGCCTGCGCCAGCTGTTTCACCCGCGCCACCAGCTCCGCCGGCGGCTCGACCTTGGTCCATTCCATTTTGGGCTGCCGCATGTCGGCGACCAGCTCGTTCGCCGCATCCAGCAGCTCGCGGATGCCTTTGTGCGCCACCTCGAGGGCCTTCACGATCTCGGGCTCCGAGAGCTCGAGCGCCCCGCCTTCCACCATCACGATCGAATCCTTCGAGCCGGACACGACCATGTCCACGTCGGAGAACTCGAGCTGCTGGAACGTCGGATTGAGGATCCAGGCGCCCTCCACCCGCCCCACGCGGACGGCGGCGATCGGGCCGTTCCATGGCACCTTGGACATGGTCAGCGCCGCCGAGGCCGCCGTCAGGCCCAGCACGTCCGCGTCGTTCTCCTGGTCGGCCGAGAGGACGTACACGAACACCTGCACCTCGTTCTTGAACCCTTCCGGGAACAGCGGCCGCACCGAGCGGTCGATCCCCCGGGCCGCGAGGATCTCATCGTCGGAGGGCCGGCCTTCCCGCTTTAAAAAGCCGCCGGGAATCTTGCCGGCGGCGTAGGCCTTTTCGCGGTATTCGACGGTCAGTGGAAAATACGGGAGGTTCGAGAGGTTCTCGGAGACGGTGACGGCGGCCAGCACAACC
>DASQAT010000006.1 GCA_035635555.1 Candidatus Dormiibacterota bacterium | reverse complement strand
CTGACGCGGCCGATGTGGCACGCCGTCTTCCTTCGCGCCCGCGAACTGGTCGGGTCCGCGCCGGCGCGACCGCGGTAGAATGATCGACGATCGACGACGAGGTGACCCATGAATCCGGAAAGGATCGACGTGCGCCAGGCGCACGAATTGATGGACAAGGAGAAGGACGCCGTCTATCTCGACGTCCGCACCGAGGACGAGTTCGCCGAGGGGCACCCCGCGGGGGCGATCAACGTCCCGATCGGCACTCCCAACCCCGCGATGCAGCGGATCGACCCGAACCCCGACTTCCTGGACGTCGTGCGCGCCGCGGTGCCCGAGCACGTGCCACTCATCGTCGGATGCAAGACCGGCCCGCGCGCCGA
This sequence comes from Candidatus Dormiibacterota bacterium, assembly GCA_035635555.1. NCBI lineage: Bacteria > Bacillati > Candidatus Dormiibacterota > Candidatus Dormiibacterota bacterium. The sequence goes on along the minus strand of DASQAT010000006.1, from coordinate 162,267 downwards.
GCTGGCCGCCAACCTCCTGTCCCAGAGCGGCTACCCGAAAGTCCGCTGGGTGCTCGGCGGCTTCCATGGAATGACCGACGCCCTGGGAAACATCGTCGCCCCCGGCTGGCGGCATCTCGGCTTCCCCGAGGGTCGCGGGCCCCGGGCGGACGCTTCGTACGGCGCGCTCAGGAAGAAGGCCGGCAAGACCTGAGGGGCGCGTGATCCTCGCGGGCGACATCGGGGCGACGAACACACGGCTGGCGCTGTTCGACGGCACACCCGAACGATCCTACCCGATCGCCGAGCAGATCTACGCCAGCCACGATTATCCCGGTCTCGAGGCGATCGCTTCGCAGTTCGTCCGGGGGGCGAACGCCTCGATCACCAGCGCCTGCTTCGGAGTGGCCGGTCCCGTCAAGGACGGGCGCTCCTCGACCACCAACCTGGCGTGGATCGTCGACTCCCGCGATCTGGCGCGGGATCTGCGCCTGTCCTTCGTGGCGCTCCTGAACGATCTGGAGGCGAGCGCTCACGGTCTTCCCTGGCTGCGCCCCGACGAGATCGTCGTCCTGCAGGAGGGGGCTCCCGACGCGGCCGGTCACAGGGCGCTCATCGCGGCCGGCACCGGTCTCGGCGAGGCCGGGCTCTACTGGGACGGCCGGCGCCACCGTCCCTTCGCGACAGAAGGGGAACACGCGAGCTTCGCCCCGTCTGACGAGATCGAGATCGACCTCCTGCGGCACCTCATCCGGCGCTACGAGCAGGTGAGCTGGGAGCGGGTCCTCTCGGGCCCCGGGCTCGTCAACATCTACTCGTTCCTGCGCGACTCGGGGCGGGGGGAGGAGCCGTCCTGGCTTGCGGATGAGATCTCGTCGGGCGAGCCGGCCGCGGTCATCTCGACCGTGGCGCTCGCCGGACGCTCGCGCCTCTGCTCGGACGCCCTCGATCTGTTCGTGACGCTCTACGGCGCCGAAACCGGCAATCTCGCCTTGAAGGTCATGGCGACCGGCGGCGTGTACGTCGGCGGCGGCATCGCCCCCAAGATCCTGACGAGGCTGCGCGGCCCGGCCTTCGTCAAGGCCTTCGTTGCGAAAGGCCGCATGCGGCCGCTCCTCGAGGCGATGCCGTTACGCGTCGTCCTCAACGATTCCCTCGCGCTGCTCGGAGCGGCGCGTTACGCGGCTTCGGAGGCGCCAGCCGACTGATCGGAGGGCGGTTCAGCCCTTGAGGTGCCCGGCGAGCGCGGCGCGCCAGGCGGCGCGCGCGGGGGGGATCTCGCAGTCGACGACGCGGCCGCCGCCGGCCTTGATGGTCAGGCGGTCGCCGCCGACCTTGCCGAGCAGGCGGATCGGCACCGAGGCCGTGTTCGCCATCTGCTCCAGCCGGGCGCGCGCATCCGGAGGAGCGGAGACGACGACGCGTGTCGGAGCCTCGCCGAACAGGAGCTCGTCGAGACGTCCCGGAGCCTCCAGCGCGAGGTCGGCGCCGACGGCGGAGACGGGCGAGGTGATGCAGCACTCCAGGAGGGCGAAGGCGAGCCCCCCCTCGGCGCAGTCGTGCGCGGAGAGGATCAATCCGGCGTCGCGCGCGGCGCGCAGCAGGTTGTGCAGCCTCTTCTCGCGTCCGAGATCGACCGGGTGCGGGCGGCCCGCCTCGCGGCCGTGCAGGAGCGCCAGGTACTCGCTCCCCGAAAGACTCCCCGCGGCGTCGCCGAGCAGGAACACCCGGTCCCCCTCCTTCTTGAACCACTGGGTGACCGCCCCCTTCACGTCGTCCAGGAACCCGACCATGGCGATGGTGGGCGTGGGGTGGATCCCCTTCCCCTCGGTCTCGTTGTAGAACGACACGTTGCCGCCGACGATCGGCGCCTCGAGCGCGCGGCAGGCGTCGGCGATCCCGTCGATCGCCTGCTCGAACTGCCACATCACCTCCGGCTTCTCCGGGTTGCCGAAGTTCAGGCAGTCGGTCGTGCCGATCGGCACGGCCCCCGAGCAGGCCAGGTTGCGCGCCGCCTCCGCCACCGCCAGACGCGCCCCTTCGGCCGGGTCGAGCCAGCAGTAGCGGGCGTTGCAGTCGACCGTCAGCGCCAGGGCGAACCGGGTCCCCTTCAGCCGGATGACCGCGGCGTCCGACCCTGGCCGGACGACCGTGTTGCTGCGCACCATGTGGTCGTACTCGGTATAGACGTCCTCCCGGCTGCAGAGATTGAGGGAGGTCGAGAGGGCCAGAAGCGCCTTCGTGCCGTCCGAGATGTCGGCCAAAGCGCTGGTCGCCAGGCTCGCGACGGCGTCCTGCCACGACGGCCTGGCGCTCGGACGGCGGTAACGGGGCGCGTCGTCGACCAGGGCCTTTGCGGGAACGTCGGCGACCTGCTTCCCCTTGAACGACACGCGCACCCGGCCGGTGTCGGTGACCCGGCCGACGATCGAGGCGTCGAGGTCCCACTTCTCGAACACCTCGCGCACGCGCCTCTGGCTCTGGGGCGTCGCGACCAGGAGCATCCGCTCCTGCGACTCCGACAGCATGATCTCGTAGGGGGTCATCCCCTCCTCGCGCAGCGGCACCTTGTCGAGATCGATCTCCATGCCGGTTCCGGCGCGCGCCGCCATCTCGACCGTCGAGCAGGTGAGACCGGCCGCCCCCATGTCCTGGATGCCGACGACGACGCCCGGCGACTTCATGACCTCGAGACACGCCTCGAGCAGCTGCTTCTCGGTGAACGGATCCCCCACCTGGACGGTCGGCCGTTTCGACTCCGAGGTGGCGTCGAATTCCGACGACGCCAGGAGCGACGCGCCGTGGATACCGTCGCGCCCCGTCTTCGACCCGACGTAGATCACCGGGTTTCCGGGCCCCGAGGCGGTCCCCTTGTGGATCTTGTCGAGCCGCGCGATCCCGAGGCTGAAGACGTTGACCAGGATGTTGCCGTTGTAGGAGGGATGGAAGTAGATCTCCCCGCCGACGGTCGGCACGCCGATGCTGTTGCCGTACGAGGCGATGCCGGAGACGACGCCCCCGACGAGGTACCGCATGCGCGGCTCCGCGAGCGATCCGAACCGCAGCGAGTTCAGCGAGGCGATGGGACGCGCCCCCATCGTGAAGATGTCGCGCAGAATGCCGCCGACCCCGGTCGCCGCCCCCTGGAACGGCTCGACGTAGGAGGGATGGTTGTGGCTCTCCATCTTGAAGACCGCGGCGATCCCCTCACCGATCTCGACGATCCCGGCGTTCTCGCCGGGCCCCTGCACCAGACGCGGCCCCTCGGTCGGGAGCCGCTTCAGATGGACGCGGCTGCTCTTGTAGGAGCAATGCTCGGACCACATCACGGAGACGATCCCGAGCTCCGTGTAGGTCGGCGGCCGGCCGAGGGCCTTGACCGCCAGGTCGTATTCCTCGGCGGTCATGCCGTGCTGCAGGGCCAGCTCGCGTGTGACTTGAGGCTCCATCTCACCCCTTGTTCGAGCCGAACAGCTTGGCGTCGCGGTCCGCCCGCGCCTTCTTCTCGGCCTTGTCGATGCAGCAGTTCTTGAACTTCTCGCCGCTCTTGCAGGGACACGGATCGTTCCGGCCCACGTTCGAGTAGTCGACGCGCGGTCCGCCCTGGATCAGCTTCTTCAGAGCCTTCAGCACCATGTCTCCCTCCTGGCCCGGCCGCCGCGGCCCTAGATCCGGTTGCGGCGCGCCAGCTCCCAGGCGTAGACGATCGAATCGAAGATGCGCCGTCCCTGGGCGTTCCCCAGGACGTCCTCGGCGCAGCGATCGGGATGGGGCATCATCCCGAGCACGTTCCCCCTGGCATTGCAGATCCCCGCGATGGCGCGCAGGGACCCGTTCGGGTTGGAGCCCGCCGTCACCTGCCCGCCCTCGTCGCAGTAGCGGAACACCACCTGCCGCTTCTCCTCCAGCTCCTTCAGGACCTCCTCCGGCGCGAAGTAGCACCCCTCGCCGTGGCCCACCGGGATCCTGAGGATCGTCCCCTGCTTGATGCGCGAGGTGTAGGCGGTGTCCTGGCGCTCGACCCGCAGATGCACGTCCCGGCAGATGTATTTCAGGCCGGCGTTGCGCATCAGCGCCCCCGGCAGGAGACCGGCCTCGGTCAGCACCTGGAAACCGTTGCAGATGCCGAACACGAGCCCGCCGCGCCCGGCGAACGCCTCCACCGCCTTCATGATCGGCGAGAACCGCGCGATGGCACCGGTCCTGAGATAATCGCCGTGGGCGAACCCGCCCGGCAGCACGACGCAGTCCACGCCAGCGAAGGTGGTGTCCTTGTGCCACAGGAAGGCCGCCTCGTGGCCGAGGACGTGCTTGGCCACGTGGTACACATCGTGGTCGCAATTGGAGCCCGGGAAGACGACGATGCCGAACTTCACCCGGTCCCCTCACTCCTCATAGATTTCGAAGCGATAGTCCTCGATCACGGTGTTCGCAAGGAGCTTTTCGCACATCAGTTTGAGGCGCTGCTCCGCCTCCCGGCGCGGCAGCCCTCCGAGCGTGACGTCCATGTACTTGCCGACCCGCACGTCGGTGACTTCCCGGTATCCCAGCTGGTGCAGCGACGCGCAGACCGTCTTGCCCTGGGGATCGAGCACGCCCCGCTTGAGGGTGACGAAGACGCGAGCCTTCAAGAAGTGGCCTCCGGGCTGCGGAATCCATTCGAAGAATATCACAACGCGCGCGGCGGCGCGGCATCAGCGTCGGCTTCGTGCTGAATACCAGCCCAACACTCGAATCGAGTGGACGAGACCCCTCGGGACCGCCGGGCTCATTGCATCGCCTCCAGGTAGGGCAGGACGATGCGCTCCACGCGGCAGAGCCGCGCCGCGCGCAGGACCGCGGCCGGCGTCAGCTTCCGCGTGGCGAGGCCGGTGCGCAGCGCCTCGAGCGCGACATCGATGCCGAGGCGGTTGCGGAACCGGAAACAGTCGGCCACCGTCTTCGCCGGCTCATAGACCCGCAGACGAATGCCGTCCCGGCCGTGGCTCTCGATGCCCGAAGTGAACATCGCGCCGGAGAACCAGTAGACGCGTAGCGGCGGCCAGTCGAGACGCGGGCGCGAGGTCCCCTGCGGAAGGGCGATGCTCACTTCGTGGGGGATTTCGGTCGTGAGCCCCTGATAATGCAGCGCCGATACGAGGGCGATCACGGCCTTCGGGATGCGCGCGGTGACCGTGAAGAGATCCGGGTCGGCGAGCGGCGGCAGATCGGCCAGGCGGTGGATCCCGCGGCTGACGCGTTCGAGGACACCGGCGTCGCGAAGGGCATACAGATCGCGAGGATGGACGCCGGCGCGGAGGGCCTCCGTCGTGCGGAGGACGCCTCCGGCGCGACGGAAGACACCGCGTACTCTCGTGTGCTGCTGGCGCTCACGCATGACGGATAACATCTACATTACTTACTGATAAGTGTCACGCTTATTATCCTGCGATGCTCCCCAAACCCACGAGAAATCTCGGGCGGGGCGCGCGGGGGGAGTCCGACCGGTGAGGCCGCGGGGGCCGGCCGGGGACACGGGACGTCGCGGCGGCTGCTCAACGATGCGTGATCACTCCCCTTCCACAAGGGCCATGAGCTTCGTCATCGTGGAAATATTCCGGGCGGTGCCCGAACGACCGAGCGCGCGGTCGACCGCCGACCAGAGGCGGCTGTCCGCGACGCCTCGCGCGCACCAGAGGTAGGCGGCGCGCCGGCCGATCGCCAGCCTCTCCGGCGCCCATCGCTCCTCGAGAAGCGGCCTCAGCCGCTCGCGATCCGACGGCTTCGCCGGCACGATGACGAGCAGCCATGACGGATTGACCGCGACGCCGGCCAGGGGATTGTCCTGCACCGCGGCGGCCACTTCCCTCCTGGACAGCACGATCACGCGCGAGTCGAGACCCAGTCGTGCGGCGAGCGCCTTCTCGATGCGGCCGCGCACGTCGCCCCGCCTGTTGTCCGGCACCGAGAAGACGACGTTGCCGCTGTTGAGCACCGTGCGCACATCACGGAATCCGAGACGCTCGAACAGGACCCGGAGGTCCGCCATCGCCACGCGGGTCGACTTTCCAGCGTTGTTGACGCCGCGCAGGAGCGCAACGTGTCTCGATGTCATCGGGCGTGCCGGGCTACGATGCTTTGCGGCGCTGTTGTCGGGCGATGATTGTCAGCGCCCGGAGCGCCTGGTTGACGGAGCGGGAGTCTCGGAAGACCTTGGCTACGTCCGGCTCCAAGACGACGATGTTAGTGCCGGCCGCATAACGCCGGGCATATTTCCCCCGAACGCCCCGCGAAGAGTCATACTCCTTGCGTACCGCTCGTTCCTCGTCCGTGAATCCGCTTTGCGTGCCCTTCTTTGGGCTCATAGAAGCCTCCCCCGCCGTCAGGTGCAGCGGATTGTCAGCCACCCACCCGGTGAACCTGCCCAGGCTTCACGCTCGGGAGTGCGAGGCGCAGTTCAGGGAGCAGACGTAGCAGGAACTCGATCTTGTTCCGGCGGGCGACAAGCACCACCAGAGCGATCGCGAATTTGGAAACGGCCTGCTGATAGCTGATGCGCTGGTCGGTGGTCAGAAAAACGTCGAACTTGCCTTCAGCCAGAGCCAGGAGAGCTCCGTTCTCCTGCGACGCCCAGCCCATCTCCGGAACCGTCCGAACCTCGTGCCCGACGAGCTCCTGGCCCAGCCGGGCCGGAACACACTCGTCAAGCAGAATTCGCATGCGCCAGCACCGACTCCTTGGCCAGCTCGAGAACAGCCACCGCGTGCTCACGACTGACCGTGGGGAAGTCCTTGAGAAAGCTATCGAGCGTATCGCCTTCCTCGAGATAGTCGAGGAGGGTCTGGACGGGCACCCGAGTGCCGGCGAAGACCACCGCCCCGCTCATCACCGCGTCGGACCGCGTGATCAGGGGCTTCGGAAGGGTCATGTCTGCCTCACTGTCAGAATGGGCACAGTATAGCGAAATGGCTTCTTGTGTGTCTAACGCTCCGCGCGCCGCCAGATGTTAAGCGTCTCGTCGACTTTGCCAGATTTCTGGATCGCGATGGCCGTGAATGCAGGCCAGCACAACGATGTCCTGACCGCCTCAGCGGCGGGCGTAAGGCGGAGAGTCACTTCTTGCGCGCCAGCGAGTCGCGGACCTGCGACCAGGGCCGCGCCGCCTGCGGATCCTTCAAGTGGTCAGCGAGGCGACGATCGAGCTCCTTGCGTTGAGCCTCGGTCACGGGGAGCGACTCGGGATGTTGAGCGATGCTATCCCATACGGCTTCAACGAGTTGAATGCGCTCCTCGACGCTCACACTGAGAATCTCTTCAAGCTGGGTTGGACTCATGGTTAAAAGTTTACGCCGGTACCCGTCCCGATGCAATCTGTACGCATAACGCTCAACATCAGCCGCGGCGTGAAGCGCCTTCGGCTGCATGCCGTTGTCGGGCGGCATGATGACGATCAGTGACCCAACGACCTCCTGAGACGAGCCTCCTGTTCGGCGCGGTATTCGGCGATTCGACTCCGGTCGGCTTCGGCGAGCGCGCGCCTGAGAGCAGCGGCTTCGAGATCGCGGCAGTAAGCCGGCGTTCCGGGCTGCTGGCGCCAGGAGTCGTCCAAAGCTCCACCGTCGACAGGGTCGAAGCCAAGATCGTCGACGAGGCGGAGCACTCCTGCCCTGGCGCCCGGCGAATCGCCGTAGACGGAGAGAGCAATCCGCCCGGTCGCTCCCCTCGAAACTCCCTTCTCGAGAAGGCTCCTGGCGAAGATGTTGTTGAACGCCTTGATCACGGGATGCCCGATCTGCTGCGCGACCCACTGGCTGTCAGGCATGCCCCGGTCTATCGCATCGACGCGGCCATCGCGAAGCTCGGGATGATAGTTGCCGATATCGATGACGACGACGCTGCCCGGCACGCCGGCAAACAGCCCCCGCGGAAGATCGGCGACGGCCTTCGTCGGGATCGCAAGGATGACGACTTCTGCGGCTTGGGCGGCGTCGACAACGGAAGCGGGCGTCGCGCCGAGCTCGGCCGCCAACGCGGTCAGGCTCTCAGGTCCTCTCGAGCTCGCAATCGAGACGCGATGGCCGAGCCTGGCGAGGTGGCGACCAAGTATTCCTCCCATGCTTCCAGCGCCTATGACTCCGATTCTCACGTCGACTCTCCTTGCGTGATCGTGACAGGCCCGCGCGCCGAGTCCTCGCGATCCTCACGTCTTCGTCTCTTCATATTGTGTTCTCTCGCGCCTCGTCGCTCGTGGCGCGCTGATGAGCTGGATGCGCTCTTTGCGCTCCGTGTGGACAAGCACCAGGATGTGCCCCCGATCGGACGTTGGGCCAGCCGCGATGTTGATGATGGAAGGCGTCGAGCATCCTCCAGGTTGTCCAGCCAACCCATCGCCTCCACGGAGTGGGAGGCGGAGGAGCATCGAACGTAATGAAAAGGGGACCACCAAACCCTGTCGGGCGGCGCGCCGACGTGTGCCGGCGCGCGGTTGACAGGCCCGCCACCGGGAGACGGGCCACCGAATACAGGCGTCGGCCAGGAGTGGCAGACGGCGCAGGCGTGAATGGAGCGATGACCAGTTGCGGGCTCGATGCGCCACCATGCTGACCGACATTCAAGGTATATCCCGTCGTAGGATGGAAGCATACTCACACGGCTCGCCTGGCCTGCTTTCTCTTTCCTCTGTGTACGACGATATTGATATAATGTAAGTTGTTGACTGGCTGAGTCTTGTGGATTTCATTTCTGTCCACTTAGATAAGGCTGTCTCCGGACCTATTAACATAGAGAGGCGTCTATGGAAGGAACGCGTGTTGAACGCACACTCCTACACAGGGCCTTTGGTGTCTTCAGGTACTCTGAGGAGCTGGACAAGAATGGAGTTTCGAGCCCATCAGAGCAGATCACAGCGATTGGCTTGTTCATAGAGAAGGTCCTGGCCCACGCTAGGTCGTTGCCTCCTCTCACTGACGAGCGACGAGTCACCGAGTGGATGCAAAGTGCAATCGCTAGCTTCGTTGCCAATTCTCGGGTTACACCCATCAAACCAGAGACGCTGCAGTCCCTTCTGCTACGGACTACCCCTCTGGTGGTTTGGGATCCTTACGAGGACTTTGCAGAGCTGTTGAACATCAAGTGCGGAGTGACTGCCTACTCCTTGGCTGCACAACACCTCAGGCGGCGCGGATTCACTGTGGACCTCTCTGCGTTGCACGGTTTGGCCGATCACTTCCTCAACGCTCGTTTGCCCGCGGCCGTTCGCAGCTTTGACCCTGTTCGCGGGTTCGGTCACGAAGTCGGGTGGCTTTCCAGAGTCTTCTATCGCTTTGCTCTCAACGTCATTGTTTCCGATGAGATCAATCGAAATCACATCGAAGCTCTCGGCCTCGAAAGACCAGTCCGTGCAACACCCGAGGACGCTCTCGTCGATAGCTCGCGTGCGGAGCTCTTGGAATCATTGCCCGAGGCGATCGAGAGTCTTGACCCAGGTCCGCGTCAAGCCCTGGAGCTTTATTTCGGTGTCGGACAAAGGGAGCACACTCTGGGTGAAGTCGCCAGGTCCCTTCACGTGAGTGAGTTTCGCGCCCGCGGACTTGTCATTCGGGCGCTCCAGGAATTGACGGTCGGTCTCGGCGTGCAAGGACTGCTCGAGAGCACTGAGTATGAACTCCTGCGCCTGGCCTTTGGCGAGGGGGTGCCCGTAGGGGCGGCAGCCAATAAGCTCGGAATCAGCCAGAAGGAAGCACGAGGGCTGATGAGACGTATCGGGTCCAAGTTCGAACAAAGCCTGCGACCCCGTACTGTCGTCCCTCCGCACGTTCGACAAGGAACAGATCCTTTGGAGGTTGACATGGTTAAGAACTTGAGGCCCGACAGCATCTCGATTCTGGAGTCAATCAAGCGTCTACGTGATGAACCGGTACTGCGGCGCGATCCATTAACCAGGAGGCTCCACGTAGAGCTTCCATCTGGTCGTGTGCCGCTCAGTCGAGTACGTGCGATCGTCACCGACCCTGATGTGTACCCGATCCTGGAGGCGGAGGGTGTGTCACTTGACTGGGTGGCGATTCCTGAGGATGAGAGAGCCGACTTGCCGGAGGACGCACCTGAAATTGATCAGGCGGTCCAAGAGCTCAGCTCGCGTGCGTGGGTTATTGCCGAGGCTCTCTACCACCATTGGCAAGAAGCGGCTGATGAACAGCACATCGATCTGCTCAACGAACGAAAAGAACACACGGTTGAACGCATCCGAAGGTCCCTCGCTGGAGCAACCCATATCATTGAGAGTCAGCTTCCGCGGGCTCTTCGTAGGAATGGAATGGCAATCTTCGAGATCGACAGCGAGCGCGGCCTGGGCAAGTGGGAAGGAGACCCCGCAGGCGTCTCGTTCGATATCCGTATCCTCGTTGCAGACCGCGCGGTGGCACTTGGAGAGATTCAATCCGATCATGCCGAGCTCCTCGGAGCCGTATTCCTTGAAGAGCTCGTTGCTGAAGGCGTGACGTTTCCAGGCTTCCACCCGGAGGAGCACTCCACTCCCAAGACAATTCGACTTCGATGGATCAGTCCCACTCTGGAGGCGGAGCTTTCCGAGGCGACTCGCTCTCGCTAGCCTACCTTGAATTGAAGGCATGGCTGGTTTGCCTTTCGCACGAAACGCGACCCGTTCCAGATGTATCGCCAGGTGGACCACAACGCCACCGATCCATCGACGACAACACGATGAACGAGGAATCCGTTCTTTCCCTGAGCAGCCGGCCCCTGGAAGGTCGAGGCCGACCGCAACTCGTGCACTTCGGCGTGCGGAAGGCTCTGGTCACGACGCGTAAAGAGCTGGAAATCAAAGTCGTGCGTATGTCCGGTGAGCACAGCGCCAATGCTGTGGTCCCACGCAAAGGTAATAAGGTCAGCCCTCGATTGCGAGTCAAGTTCTGTGGCGTGCGTTAGCTTCGAGCCGACGTACGACAATGAGTGATGGATGACCATTGCCCGGACACGAATGCATCCTGCTGGAGGCGCCTTCCGATCACTTTCATCGACGAGCGCTTCGAGCTGCTGCATCTCCTGAGACGACACTCTCCCCTTTGCCCGAAGATTCGAAAGCTGATTCTGCAGACCGGAGTTTGAATCCACGCCGTAAAGCTCCAGCTCGAGTGTCCCTCCCGGGCTCCGCCACACCTTTCTCCACGGACAGGGACGGAACTGCAGTGGAAACACGCGCGGATTGTATGCAGGTGGTGGCCGTCTCCTCCCGTCCCAGTGATCGTGATTCCCCGGTATGCAGGCCACCCTCTCGCTTTCCGCCCCAAGACCGACCAGATACAAATGTGGGCTCTTGCCTGCCCAAACAATCCCGGGAAGCTCTCTCCCGAGACACCATCGCGATCTGACGTATGAGTGGGCAACTCCGTACTCCTTCGGAGTGCCCGATGTGGTGAGATCGCCACTAATGATGATGCGGTACTCCTCTTGATCTTCGAGATGCAGGTGGGCTCTGACATCCTCGGTGGCTGTCATCAGTGCTTGACAGAGCATGGATTCATGCGCCGCGAAGCCCCGGAGTGGCCGAAATGGAAATTGATTGTTCAGGAGAACCTCACCGAAGTGGAGGTCCGAGAGATGCAGCAGCACTGCCTGATCGGCCATTCCCCCCTCCCCCGGCATGCCTGGTCCACCCTCTCAGATGGCCAACCGCGCCGGGCACCCTGGACACTGCGAATGGCGGCTCGGTTGGCCTCGTCTAGCCTGAACCGAGATAGAGAAACCCAGCCACACACACCTCGGAAGGGTACAGACGTACACAATTTCCCCTCTCTGTACCCTCAAACGGCTGTCCGGTCAATAGAGGTCCGTACCTCAATTTGCGGAGAGGGTAGACCCTGCGACTCGTAGTGAAGAGAATCCCTGTCACACTCGAGGCTGTGCCAACCCAGCGTGACGACCTCGAGCCGCTCGCCGCCCATGGACTTCACGGGATACCGGAAGATCACCTCCACGTGTCCGATTTCTGTGGGCATGCTCGTTACAACGACCTCCTGAGACGAGCCTCCTGTTCGGCGCGGCATTCGGCGATTCGGCTCCGGTCGGCTTCGGCGAGCGCGCGACGGAGAGCAGCGGCTTCGAGATCGCGGCAGTACGGGGATGCCCGATCTGCTGCGCGACCCACTGGCTGTCAGGCATGCCCCGGTCTATCGCATCGATGTGGCCATCGCGAAGCTCGGGATGATAGTTGCCGATATCGATGACGACGACGCTGCCCGGCACGCCGGCAAACAGCCCCCGCGGAAGATCGGTGACAGCCTTCGTCGGGATCGCAAGGATGACGACTTCTGCGCCTTTGGCGGCGCCGACAACGGAAGCGGGCGTCGCGCCGAGCTCGGCCGCCAACGCGGTCAGGCTCTCAGGTCCTCTCGAGCTCGGAATCGAGACGTGATGGCCGAGCCTGGCGAGGTGGCGCGCAAGTATCCCTCCCATGCTTCCAGCGCCTATGACGCCGATTCTCACGTCGACTCCCCTTTCGTGATCGTGACAGGCCCGCGTCTCGCGATCCCCAGGTGCCTGACGCTCCGGCGGGCTGTCATGTGGCGCAACTCTATTGGGTAGCCTGCCGGTTCCCCTTTACGGTCTGTTCAAGCGGTCCCTAATTGGCTCGTATCACAAGTTGAGCACCAAGCATCTTCTGGCTTAGCTCGACGACACTGCCTTCCTGTACAACAATCGAGGGAATGACTTCATGTTCCGCGACACCATTCTCCGGCTCATCAAGGCCAATTCGGTTAGTTATCAAAAGCTCATTGCCTGATTTCACTCTCTCTGGTTAGGCACTTCTCTCTTACAGCCTTTAGCGCCGCAACAGTCCTGGCGATTATTTCCATTGTTGTTGGTTGAGATAGACAGGCATCAAGGGCCATGGTCTCGAATTGCAACTCCTTGGCCTTGTCTCTCAAGACAATGATGTTGGGTAGGCGGTCATCCGAAAAGGACTTGACAATTTGCGGCTCAGTGAGCGGCGGGCTTTCCCTCAACTCTTGAGTCCGCATAATATCCGCAATGCTTCTTCTGCGCTCAATTGTTGGCGCGGGTTTCGCGTTGAGCCTATGGACCAATTTGCCGACGTCCTCTACCTCGACTTCTATTTGTCTGGCCAATAGCCGAAACGGCTCTGCCGCAACATCCTTGGCGTTCCACTGTTGCATGCTCGCATGCCATTCGATAGCTTCAGCATGGTCCGCACAGCGCTTATCTGCGTAAGCGGCATACTCGTTCAACTCATTGCGCTCCTTTTTCAGCAAGTCTAGTTCACTGACGATGGCACCCTCGACAACCCTATTGGTTCTTCGCTGAATTGGTGAAGCAAACTGAAAACGACTTCTTCTCCATAATTTCTTGACCCACAGAACTATGGGTCGCACAAGCAGGAGTAACCCGATACAGAAGCCAACGTAGGCGATATCAATTACCCACGGCGTGTCCTTCCAGATGAAGTAGGCCGCGCCTGAGATCAACTCGACTCCCAACCCGATTCCGGCCGTGCCTCGATGATCTTCCATACGCTCAGGCTACGCCACTTTGCATCAAGTCTACAATCCCGGAACTCTCTTCGAGAAGTTGTGATGCGAGGCGACGATCACGGTGATGCTCAAACCATAAGAGGTGCTTCGCAGAGTTGCATCACAAGACACAGTCTTAGCTCACGTATCTATCGGAGCAAGTGGTCCTGACGAAGTTGCTGGCAGTGCACAGGCGCCGCCTTCTACAACCCTGAAGCGCGTATCGGCGCGATCTGCTATCGTTCCTGGTATAGATCCAGGATGCGCTCGATGACAGCCACCTGACCTCCCCGAACGAGGACCCCCAGCTCGAGGTTGCGACCCGCGAGGCCTGCCCCTGTGATGTTTGCGCTCCCGATATATGCGGCCTGTCCATCAACGACCATCACTTTGAGATGCGAGAATGGAGCGTTTCGCAGCGCTCGAACCAAGCGTAATCTCGCAGGGTCTCCGTTTTCTGCGACGGTCTCCTTCAGTCTCCTGAACGCCGCTCGTGCCGGATCGCTCGACACCGGATCCAATAGATCGACAAGGACCCCTCGGCTGGTTGCGGCCGTAATCGAGTCCGCCAAGAAACCGATCCCGGGTTCGTCCACGTACGGGGCTACCAATCGAATCCGCTGCCGCGCTGTCGAGGTCAGTCCAATCATCGTCTCGCCGGTTGTCCGACGAAGTCCCTGAGGGAGAGTACCCCCTTTTGCTGGAAGACTTGCGACCACCTCCCAAGTTTCCTCAATTCGAGTGGACCGTCGACCCAAGACCCAGGCCGCGCCGCTTGCACACGCAATTTCGATCGCGCGCCGATCAGCTGGAAGCTTGCGCTTCAGCGATTCGACCAGTACCGGCTCAAACCCAGTGGCGCGAGCTCGTGCCGGGTCGAGACGATCGGAGGTGAGTAGCTCGAGGAGAGCCCTACCCGCCGTTACGGGATCGTCCACGTCGAAAAGGACGCCGCCAACGAGCTCAGACTCGTGCACGGTTGGGTCTCAGGAAACCGCGGGGGCCGAAGATTACCGCTCTGTCGAGGAACCTGTTGAACCAGCGGCACGACGGCTCACCGAGATGCAGACAGGCCATGCAGGCGCCGCCACCGGTTCGGCATCCCGGATCGAGTGGACATCGTGCCTCGCCGTACACGAAATCATCGAGGAGACTATTGAGCCTCGTCTCGAACATCGCTTGCAGCGCGCCAAGCACGAACTGACCGCGGGCAGACGCGTATACGACGATCGAGAGGTGATGCGGCAGGAGGTACTCCGCCAGTCCGTCACGCTCCACACCAGCCGTGACTGCAAGCAAGCGAATGAGCCGGTGTGCATAAGAGTGCAACAGCGTGAGAGCGACCGCTCCCATGCGATGAGGCTGCTGCTCGGTGGGCCGTGGGATCTCGATCGCGCGCAGTATCGACAATCTCGCTTCGCGAGCCTCAGTGGTCTCCGGAAGATCGAAGCCCTCCTGGCGCAACCACCGTAGCACGGCGACTGGATCTAGCTGAAAAAGGATCGCTTCCGTCTTGGTCAGCATCCCATAGGCACGCAGGCCACCTCGCTCGCGGAAGGCACGCAGCGTAGTGTCGACGGGGTCCGAGCCGCCGCGGGTGAAGCCGAAGGCGAGTGTCGCGACCGGAAAGCTCGTTAGAAGCTCGACGTTGGTCATTGCCGCGTTGGCGATGCCGTCGCGATACGATGTCTCGTAAAGCGTGCGCAGCGGCGGGGTCGTGTTCTCGACCATTTCGTCGATCCGTACTCGACCCTGGTCAAGCGCCGAGGCCAAACTGAGGGCCTCTTCTTGGGCACGATCTCGCACAGCTCGGGGCAGGTCAATCCCGCCCTGGACGACGCCTCGCGCAACCTCTCCGCGTGCATGCGCTTGGTTCGCCAACTCGCGAGCTGTTTCCAACGTGAGCCCCGATTGCAAGAGCGTCTCGATCAAGCCTTCGACGGTCTGCGCGCCTTCGCCGGGCATCGTCGGCCCCAATCCAGCGAGAACCCATTCCAAAGCTCGTGCGCCGCCTCCGCCGGCCCGCAACCGAGCCGCGGCGGCCGGGTCCGGAGGATTCACCAGCACGGCGAATTGTGGGGAGAACACCGTGCCAGCTCTGTGCACGTTGCGCATCATCCCCTCTCGAGCACCGCAAGCGCAGGGCTGGAATGGGAAGCCGTGTGGCGAGAGCGGCCGCCGACACTCCGGGCAGAAGAAGTACATTTCCCTCGCGGCCGCCGTCCCAGGGAGCCGGACCGCAACGCTGTGGTGCGTCTGGCATCGCGGAAGCTGTGGCTCCTGGAGAGCACCACAGGAGTGGTACGCGACGTGCTGCATCTGCGCAATGCTAGACGACCCGCATCGGCAATTCTGGACTCGGTCTGTCGTCAATCGACCGCAGATCCTGCATCGCCACTGCTTGGGGAATGTCTCCACGACCACTCCACGATCTTCATTGACGGCGACCACCTCCACGGGCGTCTGTCCGCGCAATTCGGCGTCTAGACCGCCATCGTGCCCGTGGATCGCCCACGGGGCGACTGCCTCCAGAAGAGCGGTCCGCACCGAAGTCTGGTCGAGTGGTAGGCGTACGGGGTCTCCCCAATGCGTAACGCGCCACACGGCCCCCTCAAGGTCAACCGTTTGGGTCGGAAGCATGCCGAATAGAACCTGCGATGCACCCCGCTCGACTCTCATTGACCGCCTCGCGAATAGACAGGGACCTGGACCTCGACATCCCTTAGTGACCGCATCGGCTCGCCCGTGGGGAAGAGATCCGAGACCCATTGCGCGGTGCTTGCCGTATCGTTTAGCGCGAGGTAGAACCGTCGTACATATTCGGTCAGGTCCCGGCGCAAGTTCTCGTCGAGAGGACCGATGAAGCCCAAGAGTTCGATGATGGCATGGAGCTCGTCTGGCTCCAGGACGGGAAGCCTCGTAAACGCCCGCTGCACAGCCCGAGGGAGGGTAAGCTGCCGCAGCCCTTGGGAGAGCGCCGCGGGCTCGTGGATCCCATACAACCGACCCTGCTCGATGCCTGCGTATGTCAACTCCAGCACGCGGCGACTCTTTGCCGTGATCGGCACAGGGTCGACGAGCCTGTCCATGTGCTCGATGAAAGAGGGAAAGACGCGAAAGACGGCGGCATCGCGCTCCCGGCCGATCTTGTGTAGAACGATTACCAGTCCCGGATATCGTCGGCCGACTCGCGCGGTCGTCTGGATGAATTCCGAGGTGGACAGTGGCAAGCCGAGCATCACCATGATATTCAGGCGATCGATGTCGACTCCGTGCGACAGCATGGATGAAGCTGCGATCAGGTGAATACGGTCGACGAAGTCGCGTTCCGGGTTGGTGAGCCGCTCTAGTGTCGATCGCACCTCCTCGAGCGGCGTCCTGCCGGTGAGTGTTCCCGAGTTCAGAGGCTCGATCGGGACTTGAGAATCCGCCGACCGGGCTGCTGCCTCGACGTCCTTCAGCGTCGATCCGTACACGACATCGACGCCGTAGGCCCAGATAAGGTCCGACAGCACGTCCTCAGGTACCCCAACCTCCGTAGCCACCGCGCCAGGCTCGACGAGCGCTCGGCGGACTGACTTCTGGAGCACCTCGGTTAGTTGATCGTTCGCGTACTCAAGCGTGAGCCCGCGGGGTGACAGCGCCACGTACCGTCGCGCGAGCCGCTCGGAGTCCCGTGACCAAAATGACCGGCCTGCCCAAGGCCCCGGCACTGGGAACATCCGTCCTTCCCGTCGGTACAAGGCTCGCACCTGTTGGTCGTGTCCTGCCAGAGTTGCCGACGAGGCGATAAGCTTCGGTTCGCTTCCCCAGTGACGCTGCAGCGCATCGAGAAGCGCTTCGTAATGAGCATCGACTGATCCCAGCGTATCCCGCAGCAGGTGCAGCTCGTCCTGCATCCGAATCGTAGGTCCGAACAATGAAGCGTCTTGGCCCAAGGGCCCCACCTGGGCGGTGCAACGAGGGAAGAGGCAACCATTCGGGTTTCGGTTACGGTCAGGATTGTTGCGCGGCGCGTAGGTGAACCCGTGGCCGCGGGTTGAACAGGTGGCCGACGGCGGCCCGTAGAACCCACGCATAGCCGCCTGCAACGAAATGCTCGCTGCCTTGTCCAACGTCCCGAGGACCACCGTCGGCAAGAAGCGATAGATTTCATCGTCGACAATACGGAACGGGAGTGGCCGACCCCGCCAGGGGCACGCTGCGGCGTCGCACACGTGATCGAGTGCCCATCGCTGCTGGTCGAATCGCATGTGCAGATCGGTCGAACGGCAGAAAGGACACCGGATCAAGATTCGGTATCGGGCCGGCATCTGTGGCTCGCGGTGATCAGGCTGGCCTGGTCTGGGAGCGATCGGGATTACGTTAGGGCTCCCAGCCTCCCCTACGAGGAATCCGAGCGCGAACTCATCTCCCTCGATCCTTTCCCGACTACGAATTAGCTCCGCGGCCGCGAGAACGTCCGCGAACCGCTGAGTTTGCTGGAGTGACAGCATCCGTAAGGGGAAGCGGCCCCACGACGTGATGCCGTGGTGCTTGCCGCGCATCCGGTCGTAGAACGCCGCGGTCAACGTGAATAGGAGGTAGGTCTCCGTCTTCCCTCCGCCAGTGGCGAACCACAGCGTGTCCACGATGGCTCGCTCGCCATCTCGTGCGCCGTCAGGCAATGAAGGAAGGTTCGCCAAGATGAATCCAAGCTGGAACGCGCGCCAAGTGGCATGGCCGATACCCGGCGACTCGGCAAAGGAGCGATTCGCGAGGGCGAAGGCTCGTCGCAGTTGTCGATCCTGGTCAAGCAGCCCAACACCTCGGTTCACGCGTTCCACCTCACCCCGGGCAACCTGGGCCTCGTTCCGAGCATGGTTGAGCATGGCGTCATCCCAACCCTCCGCTGCCTGGCGGCGTGCGAGCGCCTCCTCCGACCAGAAGGTATCGG
Source organism: Candidatus Dormiibacterota bacterium (assembly GCA_035635555.1). Taxonomy (NCBI): domain Bacteria; kingdom Bacillati; phylum Candidatus Dormiibacterota; species Candidatus Dormiibacterota bacterium. The sequence goes on along the minus strand of DASQAT010000006.1, from coordinate 143,826 downwards.
TCCATTCGCGAAGCCGTCTTGCCAGTTCTCCAACTGCTCTGCCTGGATCCTCGGCGAGCGCGGCGATTGACAGGTTGGGCAGAGCGCCGGCTCCCTCCTCATCCCAATAGTCCGGTCGTAGTCTGTCGAAACTCGCGAAGTCCGTGGTTACGAAAACATCCCTGCCCTGCAGGTTAACCCCGCCATTGATGCCATATGCAGGGACGTCTCGCTTGTATCTGAACGAGTCCGGAAGGTTATCCAGAAGGAAGGGGCCGGTAGGCCCAATCTCGGCCTCTAGCTCAGTTTCGTACAAGTTCCTGTCGAGATTCGGCACTTCATCGGGCGACACATTCACCAGAGTGAGCGCGAGTTGTGGTCCATCCTTACCGGACTCGATTTCTGCATGAACCTCTGCGGCTAGCCCGTGAGCACCGACGGCACTGAGCGCCTGTGCGATCTCGTTACGCCCGGCGGCTGTCAAGTCTCCCACTTGGCGTGGCATGTCAACGACGACGATCACGTCGATTTTCTCCGTCTTCTGCCACTTCTCGGCGTCAGGGTCGTCGCTCGCGTTCGCGATCTGGCGCCAGGCCGCCAATCGCACGCGGCACGCAATGCGCCGACCATCTAACGCACTGGGTCGAACTCGGAAGCCCACCTCGCAAGGTTCGAGGCGTTCCGCGCGTTCGCCAAGGCGGCTCGCCTGGACCCGCACCTCTGGCGCGAGCCGCCCGAGCCAGAAGCGCCCCTCGGGCGCGACCTTGAGGCGTTGCTCCCGAGTGCCCCGTGCCTCAGCGACTGCTTGCTCGAGTAGCCACGCGACGAAACGTTCGGAATGCTCCTGATCGATCTCCACTTTCTCCCCCTCAGCCCTCGCGGAGGTAACCAATCTCGGACAACGGAACGGGTTTTGGGCACTCTCGCACGTCGAGCACCTCGGCTTCTAGCACCAGCTCTTGGAGGTCGGCAATGGAAAGGCCCGTCTCTTGGTCGACGCGCGTTGCTTCGGATGCGACGATAGAACCCCGCGACGCCGCCACGAGTGCCTTCCCTGTGGCACGCCTGAAAGCGCGCCAGCGGCGAACGCCAGCAAACGCTTCTCGAATGCGCTGATCCGATATCCCCAGCCTCAAGGCTTCGTTCAGGCGCTGCAAATCCACCAAGTCACGCGGCGCTAACGGGCCGTCGTCGTCGACATAGCTTCGTGCGGCGTAGTAAGTCTTCTCGAATCCGAGAGAACAAAGACGCTTGTACAATTCCATGGGCGTCATCCGCGACGCGACGAACCCGCGTCTCACCGTTCGCTGCAGGTCTGCGATCAACAGGTTCGCGGCAAGGAGATCCGGCCTCTCTTTCTTGAGGCGGTCGGCAACCGCTTCTAGGAGGCCGATCCGACCGCCGCGTCGATCGACCAATAAGACCATCCCAGGGCGAAGCGCGGCAGCGCGGCACTCGATGATTTCTTCGTCCGCTCTCACGTCGACGAAGCGATCTCGGGCGAGTAGGAAGGCCCCGCCATCCGTCACAACCTCCACGGCCTCGACGGCGCCGCGCCACTCGCCATCGGCCAACTCTTCGCCAACTGCGTCCTCTACACCTTCGTCGCCCACTGCGAGTGGCACTGAAGACAGGAGCGGTTGGAATGCGTCGAACGGATCCACCTGTGGCTCCGATTCCAACGCATCGACGACGACAATCTCCGCGCGAACCTCTGGCAAGATCCTCGCCGGCGGCGGTTCACGCCCTATGAGCTCCCGCCAGGCTCGCTGCCGAGTCTCAGGGCTTCCCCAGCGAGATCTTGCACGGTGGAGTGCGTCAACGGCCGCTCGTCCGAGGCGGGCATCCAGATCGCCAAGGACCAGGACATGAACGTCGGGGCTGAGGCCCGAATCGAGCCGATGCCAATCCCATCGCGCTGGGGTCCCGACCACAAAAGCCTTTGGGGACATTCCTTCCCGGTGCAGTCTCCGCATCGGAACGACGCGCGCGCGACCGACCATGCCCGAGCCTGGGTCGCCACCCATGGCGTCGATGAGTGCACGCGCCGCCGTCTGGGTTCGCACCACGATGAGTGCATCTTCGCCACCAGAGACGGCTGCGGTCAGGTCCCGCCCGAACGGATCGGCGTCTTCGAGGAATCGTCTGAGATCGCCGAGATCGCTCGCCACCACCTCGGCCACTTCTCGGAGATCCCCGGAAAGGGTCTTCGACCAGGCCGCGATCTCTGGCTCGAAAGTCCTCGTTGCGCGTGCCGCCACCGGTGGGATCCCCGCGAAGCGATCGAACTGAGACGGCCGGCAAGGGAGTGATGTCAATGTCGAAACGTGATGCCAAGCGACCCGAATGCCCCTCATGATGCTCGCCGGTAGACTTGGAGCGGCGAGGTCTCCCAGAGTGTGTAGGTCATCCCGCAGCCGGCGGACTGTTTGCTCTGCCTCCGCATGGTGCGCCACGTGAATCGTCGTCTTGACGCCAGCCGCCATTGTCTTGAGCCGTTCCGCGGCGACGGAAAATGGGACCGCGCTATGTCGGTCCCGCTTACTCTCAGCCAGCACCGCGAGATCGGCCTCGGTCCACCCCCACACCAGCTCGCCATTGCCGGCGATACGGTCCAGCTCGGGATCGAGTGGATCGGCGAATACCCGAACGGTCGGCACGATGGGGTCCCCGCTCACAGGACCAGACAGGTGATCGACGACAGCTACGTCGACTGGCCATCCACGGAATCGGCGACCGATTATCGCGCCGCGAAAGGTCTGACCGACCAGAGGGCAATCGCCATCGGGACGAGCGCGAATGACAGGAAACACTTCGTTGATCGGGACCCTCGACCCGCCCGATGAGATCGCAAGTTCCTTCCAAGTGTTCGTCGCCGTGATCGTGTCTGAAGTCACGATGCCAACCGACTGCGAGCGCTCCTGATCCAAGAAGCGCCGGAGCAGAATCTGCCCAGCGAGCAGAACAGAGACCTCACCTGCTGGTGCGGGGTAGACGATCGTAATGCTCCTGCGTCGCCGCAACGCGAGATCGACAAGAGCCAAGACAGTCTCGTCGACGGCAGCCATCTCGACACGGACACACCCCGTGTTGGTCTGTCGCGCCAATCTCCCCTCGCGACCGATCGCCACTAGACTTCCCGGGCCTTCAAGCGCCACGAGAGCGAGGTCGAGAGACTCGGAGGCCAGAGGGGCGTCCGGGGGGCTGTTCCCGGCAAGGGCATTCACTGGAACAACACCGGAGTGCGTCCGTGCGCACACGCCTTGTTGTTCAACACTGCCTGGCGTGCGGCCACAGCCGCCGCCACGCTGAGAGCCGAGCGCTTGGGATCGTCGTGTTCCCAGAAGCGGAAGACCAGCCACCCGATCTCATGGAGCCGACGTTCAGTTGCCTCGTCGCGGCGGCGATTGGCCGCGAGCTTCTCCTTCCACCACCCGGCATTGGCCTTCGCGGACGTGCCATGGATCGGACATGCATGCCAAAAGCACCCATCCACCATCACCACTACGCCCGCGCGCTCGAAGAGCAGGTCGACACGACACCGCGTCCCAGGGACTCGTTCATCGACCCGGTACTTCAAGCCCAGGCTGTCGATGATGGCGCGTAGTGCGAGCTCCGGTGCGGTTCCGGTCTGTCGAACCGCCCTCATGCGATTACGCACTTGCATTGATGACGCTTGGGGGATGTCATCCCGCCGCACGGACTTGGCCTTCTTGGCTCCAATCTGTGAGGATCTATTAGTCATACCTCGCCTGTCGATGCGCGTAGTTGGAAACGGAACTAGTGATTTGAAGTCGAGGGAGCGGAGCGTCGGTTCCAACAATGCTGATGCGAGTACCGGCGGCACCGCGTTCCCGATCAGCTGGGCCAGCTCCCCGCGCTTGGTCACGGCGGAGAAGCTGAAGAAGTCTGGCAGCATCTGGAGCCGCGCAGCCTCGTGCGGAGTGATCGTCCGAAGTCTCGAAGGATGGACATATCTCCCTTGACCCATCGATCCGAAGCCCGTCGTGACCGTCTGTGCTGGATCTTTCCACCTCAACCGCCCATACATCGAGTTGTAGCTGTGTTTCGATCGGTGGCACTTTGGCCGCCGGCGGTTGGGTAGGTCGTATTGCTGCTCCTCGAACATCCATCTGATCCGTTTCATGTTCTTCTTGCTCGGCACACTCGCCGAGTCCAACATGCCGTTAGCTTTTAACCTGACGAGGTCACCGATCGCCCAGCGCACCGAGCGCACTGGATGATCCGGGCACCGGGCAGCGAGATTGCCCACGATGGCATCGACGTCGGCCCTCGCATCTCGTGTTGCAAGCACGACATGTCGCCGGCGTCGTTGTGGTGCTCCAAGCCGTGAGATGTCGACCACTGCCTCGGCCACCGTGTAGTCGCACGTTCGAAGCCGATCAATCGTTGCGTCGACTACCTTCTCCACGTCGTGCGTCACTGTCGGCACGTTCTCAATCAGCACGATTGTAGGCTTCAGTACTTCTGCCGCTCGAGCCATCCGCGCATACAACGCGTTACGCGGATCGTCTCGCCGCGTGTGGTTATTGAGATCCGAATGGCCCTGGCAGGGCGGGCCACCTACCAAGACATCCACAGGCCCTACGGCGGCCTTTACCTTGCGCTCGGCTTCAGTCAGCTTGTTACCCGCTCTCCCATCGAACAGCTCCTCGACGCGTCCATGGCGGACGCGAGCGCCCGGAAAGTTGGCCTCATACACCAACCTCGCCGTCATGTCTGCGTCGATTGCTAACCGGACGTCCAGCCCAAGCGCGAGATGTCGAGCCGCTTCGGCGACGCCCAACGTCAGCCCTCCGCAACCGGCAAAGAGATCCACGACGCGTATGCGCGGCCGCAGGGCCTCGTATGAGGGCCGCCGACCACAAAGGAAGGCCGCATCGGCGTTGCAGGCCCCACATTCAGGTCTTGCCTGGGGCCTCCCCGACCTCGAGCGACTTCCCGCTACCAATCCGGTCGCACCCTGCGCGAATCGCACCGTAGTAGTAGGTCCCCCCGGTACCTCCGGAGCCAATGCCGTGCGCCGTCACTGGAGCTCAGGTCTTCCGCTCCTCGGCCGGGTCCCCGCGCCGCTCACGTTTCGGCGGGCTCCCTGGGACGGCGCATAACGCCCATCGTGCCCACCGGGATAAGAACATGAGCACCGCCAAGCCACGACCTTGATCAGACTTGGCTGCAACCGACGATCGTCCTGACAACGTTATGGTTGCGAGGGTATCCGTCAATCGCCGAACCATGTCTCCCAGCGGATGTTGGCTGAGGCCAACTATACCGCCTGAAAGGAGCGGGTCGCAAGCTTGCGTGAAATCGATTATGGCCAGTTCAGCCCGCTCGTCTGCCCCTCCGGCGCCTCGATCGACGAGACGACGCCGCCCCGCAGCATCACGATCGCGCGCACTCGGGTCGAGAGGTAATCGTCGAAGGTGGCGGGGCGACGGCCGCGCTCGCGGGACTCGTTGTAGAGGCGCAGCTCGGAGGAACGGGGGCGGTGGCCGACCTTCCAGGCTACGGCGCCGGCCTCGCCAGCCACCGGCTCGCGGGACAGGACGAGCGGGCCGACCGCCTCTTCGGCCTGCGCCTCCGTCATGCCGACGAACGGCTGGCCGAGGAAGATCCGCAGGGCCTGGCCGGGTGTGAGGTCGGGCCAGCGGTCGAGCAGTCGGTGGACGCCGGTCTCGCGCGCCTTCTCCCAGGCGGGCCGGGGAAGGTAATCGGCGGCGATCTGCGACGGTGTGGCGACGTAGCGGGGGGGCTTGCGGACTCCGTAGGCGCGCAGCAGCGAGGCGTCGGACGGGCCGGGCGCGAGGAGGGCGCGATCGGCGCTCAGGTCAACGAGGACGACCACTTGGCCGCGCGGCAGGTCGACGCCGAGGCTGCTGCCGCGGGTGCGGACAGTGGTGGGATTGAGAACGTACAGGACCTGGCCGACGAGCTCGCGGGAAGGCGAGGCCGCGGCGGCCAGTGTCGGGGCAAGAAGCAGGACGACCGCGAAGGCGGGGAGGAGAAGGGCCGTGGGCCTCACGCCCGCCCGAACGTCCTCTTGAACAGGTCGTCGACGTGGCGCAGGTGGTGCTGGACGTCGAAGCAACGGTCGATCTCCTGGGCGGAAAGACGGGAGGTGATGTTCTTGTCCTTGAGGAGGAGGGCCTTGAAATCCCCCTGGCCGGCCTGCGCGTCCATGGCCGCCTTCTGCACCCATCCGTAGGCCTCGTCGCGCGACACTCCCTTCTTGGCCAGCTCCAGGAGGATTGTGCCGGAGAAGATCAGACCGCGGCTCATGTCCAGGTTGCGGCGCATCGCCTCGGGGTGCACGACCATGCCGGAGACGATCCGTGTGAAGCGGTGGATCATGTAGTCGAGCAGGATGGTGGCGTCGGGCAGGATGACCCTCTCGGCGGAGGAGTGGGAGATGTCCCGCTCGTGCCACAGTGGGATGTTCTCGAGCGCCACTTGGAGATATCCACGGATCAGCCGGGCCTGGCCGCTCATCTGCTCGGAGGTGATCGGGTTCTTCTTGTGCGGCATCGCCGACGAGCCCTTCTGGCCGGCGCCGAACGGCTCCTCGACCTCCCCGACTTCGGTGCGCTGCAGGTGCCGCACCTCGATGGCGAAGCGCTCGATGGAGGTGGCGGCGATCGCGAGGGCGGCGAGGAACTCCGCGTGCCGGTCGCGCTGCACCACCTGCGTGGCGATCGGCACGGGCGAGAGACCGAGCGAGCCGAGGGCCGCCGCCTCGACGTCCGGGTCGAGGTGGGCGAACGTGCCGACCGCCCCGGAGAGCTTGCCCACGGCGACGTGCCGGCGTGCCACGCTCAGGCGGTCGATGGTGCGCCGCACCTCGCTGTGCCACACCGCCATCTTCAGGCCGAACGTCATCGGCTCGGCGTGCACGCCGTGCGTTCGGCCGGCCATGACCGTGTTCTTGTGCTCGAACGCCCGCTTCTCGACGGCGTTCGCGAGCCCCTCGAGATCCTTCATCAGAAGCTCGGACGCTTCGATCATGAGAAGCGCCGTGGCGGTGTCGACCACGTCGTTGCTGGTCAGACCCAGATGGATGTAACGCGCGTCGGGACCGACGTGCTCGGCGAGGTTGGTGATGAATGCGATGACGTCGTGCTGCACGGTCGCCTCGATCTCGCGCACGCGCTGGACCTCGAAGCGCGCCTTGGCCCGGATGTTCGCGGCCGCCTGCTTCGGGATCTGGCCGCGGTCGGCGAGCGCGTCGCACACCGCGAGCTCGACGTCCAGCCATTTCTGGAACTTGTGCTCGTCGTCCCAGATGCGCGACATCTCCGGACGGGAATAGCGGGGAATCATCTCAGACCTCGAACCATTCCGACGGGGCGGCCTGCCGCGCCGGGTGAAGGACGGGCGCCCTGCGGCCGCGGCGCTCGAACTCCCCGCGCGCCGCCAGCAGGGCCAGATCGGGCCGGTTGTTCGTCCGGCTCAGGTGCGCCAGGATGACCCGGCGCGTCCTCTCGGTCGCCACGTCGCACAGAAGCGCCGCCGCCGTGCGGTTGTCCAGGTGGCCGTGCCGCCCCAGGACGCGATCCTTGATCACCTGGGGGTAGGGTCCCTGCCTCAGCATCTCCACGTCGTGGTTCGACTCGAGCATCACCACATCGCAGTCCATGAGCGCCTCGCGCACGGGGGCTGGGTCGTGCCCCAGGTCGGTCGCGTAGCCGAAGCGCTCGCCCTCGCACTCGACCGCGTATCCCACCGTCTCCACGGCGTCGTGCGGCACCGAGAACGGCCGCAGGCGCAGCCCTCCCACATCGAACGGTGTTCCCGCCTCGACCGCGACGTGCGCGAACACGCCGTGCCCGTGCACCCCGGCGCGCTGCAGGCCGGCCGCCCTGAAGGTCGCGGCGGTGCAGTAGACGGGCACCTTGTGCTTCTGCGAGAACAGGGCGGCGCCGCTGATGTGATCGGCGTGCTCGTGGGTGATCACGATCGCGTCCAGACGGTGCGGCTCGACGCCCACCGACTGCAGCCGGACGCCGAGCTCCCGGCAGGAGAATCCGGCGTCGAGCAGGACGCGGGCTCCGCCCCCCTCGATGCAGGTCGCGTTCCCCCCGCTGCCGCTTCCCAGGACCGCAAGCCTCAGGGGCGTCCTCCTCCGCGAGGGAGAGCTGCGAGCGTTCGGGCGGATTGTAACCGATATTGCCGCTCCCGCTTCATGGCCGCGCGGCCGCTTTCGGTTTCGACGCTCTTGCCATCTGCCTGAGCATGAACTGCGGGGCGATCCGGCTCATGACCTTCAGCATGTTGCTGAGGCCCGGCCGGATCTCCAGCCTGCCCGCCTCGATGCCGGCGATGGCGCGCTCGGCGAGCACCTTCGGGTCCATGCCTTTCAGACTCTTCGTCTCCTCCGCGAACTCGCCTCGGAGCAGCGGCGTCTCGACGGCGGGCGGAGCCAGCTCGACCACGGTCACGTCCGTGCCTTCGAGCTGCACGCGCAGGGACTGGGTGAAGGAGTGCAGCGCGGCCTTCGTGGCGCAGTAGACCGGTGCAACCGGGAATGGGACGAACGCCAGGCCGGACGAGACGTTTACGATCAGCGCCCCCTTTCGCGCTTTGAGATGGGGCAGGAACTGCCGGACCATCCGCACCGGTCCGCACAGGTTGATGTCGATCTCGCGCGTAACGTTGTCCAGGTTGCGCTCCCGGTTGAAGTCCAGGTTGCGCATGATGCCGGCGTTGTTGACGAGCGTGTCGAGCGCCGGGAACGCTGCGAGGACGCTCTCGTGCAGCGCCGCGATCGCAGCCTGATCGCTGACGTCGCTCTTGAACGCCTGCAGGCCGGGCAGTTCCCGCCTGACGGCGTCGAGTCTTCCCTGATCGCGGCCGGTGACGATCACGTTGTTCCCCCGCCGAAGCAGTTGCCTCGCCAGTTCGAGACCGATTCCGCTGGTGCCGCCGGTGATCAGGACGGTTCGCTTCTCCAGTTTCATGGATGGACTTACCACACCCGGCAGGCGTTGTCGCGGACCATCGGAGCGCCGGCCGGGCAGGAGAACGCCTTCTGGAACTCGGGCATGTTCGAGACGACACCGTTCACCCGGTACTTCGCCGGCGAGTGCGGGTCGGTCTGGGCGCGCAGGCGGGCCATCTCGTCGGAGTAGTTGGCGCACCAAGCCTGGGCGTTCCCCAGGAAGAAGCGCTGCTCGGCGGTGAAGCCGTCGACCGGCGCCTGCGAGGACCCCGTCTGGGTGTCCTGCAGCGCCATCAAGGCGATGCGCAGGCCGCCGTTGTCCGCGGTATTCTCCCCCAGCGTCAGCCGGCCGTTCAGGTGCACGTCCTCGACCGCCACGAAACCGGAGTACTCGTCCGCCAGGCAGGTGGCGCGCTTCTCGAACTCGCGGGCGTCGTCGCCAGTCCACCAGTCGCGCAGGTTCCCCTGCGCGTCGAACTTGCGCCCCTGGTCGTCGAAGCCGTGCGTCAGCTCGTGGCCGATGACCGAGCCGATGCCGCCGAAGTTCATGGCGTCGTCGGCCGAGTTGTCGAAGTACGGCGGCTGCAGGATCCCCGCGGGGAAGTTGATGTCGTTCAGCTGCGCATCGTAGTAGGCGTTCACGGTCGGTGGCGTCATCGCCCACTCGCCACGATCGAGAGGCTTGCCGATCTTCGCGATCCGACGCGCCACCTCGAAGGCGCGCGCCCTCGACACGTTGCCGGCGAAGTCGGTCCGCGCCACGCGGACCTTGCTGTAGTCGCGCCACGCGTCGGGGTAGCCGATCTTGTTCTTGATCCCGTCCAGCTTGACGAGCGCCGCCTTCTTGGTCGCGTCGGTCATCCAGGGGAGCCCCTCGATGTCCCGGCGCAGCGCCTTCTCGAGCGCCGCGACCATAGCCAGCGTGCGCGCCTTCCCCTGCGCCCCGAAGGCGCGCTCGACGTACGGCTGCCCGAGCGCCTCTCCCAGGAGACCGTCGGTCATCTGGACGCAGCGCTTCCAGCGCGGGCTCAGCTCCTTCGCCCCGGCGAGGGTCCTGTTGAAGAAGTCGAAGTCGGCCTCGACGAAGGCCTTGCCGAGGAGCGGAGAGGCCGCGCGCGCCACCTGCCAGCGCAGGTAATCCTTCCAGTCCCCGAGCGGCTGCGACTTGATGAGGGCGTCCATCCCCTTCATGAAGTCGGGGACCGACACATCGAGCGACGTGATCGTTCCGGCCCCCATCGTCGCGAAGTAGGAGCCCCAGTCGAACGACGGGGCCAGCGCCGCGAGGTCCTTGCGGGCCATCTTGTGGTAGATGTTCAGGGGGTCGCGTCGTGCGACGCGATCCATGGAGTTTTTCGCCAATGCGGTCTCGACGGCCAGCACGTGGTCCGCCGCCTTCGCCGCCTTGTCGGGCGCGTCGCCGAGAAGCCCGAACGTCTTGCGCACGTGGTCGCGGTAGCGGTCGCGCGTCTCCGTCGACTTGGGGTCGTCCTTGAGATAGTAGTCGCGGTCGGGAAGGGCGATCCCCCCCTGGTCGACGACCGCGATCACCGAAGTGGCGTCCTTGAAATCCTGCTCGGAGCCGAAGCGGAACAAGAGGCTCGGCCCGGCGGAGAATCCAGACAGGGGCTGGTTGACCCCGGCCACGTGCAGGCCTGCGATCGCGGCCGCGAGCTTCTTCGTCGAGTCGATCGCCTGGATGCGCGACAGGTCGGCCTTCAGAGGCTGGATGTCGAGCTTCTCGATCCCCGGCTCGTCCATGCAGGCGGCGTAGAAGTCGCCGATTTGCGTCTCGACCGGCGTGCGCGACGCCGTCTGGGCGGAGAGCTTCTCGAGGATGTCGTGCAGCACGGCCAGGTTGCGCTCGTCGAGCTGGCTGCCGCGCCCCCAGGAGCCGCGGTCCGGCGGGATCGGGTTCGTTTTCTTCCAGCCGCCGCAGGCGAACTGGTAGAAGTCGGCGCAGGGGTCGACGCTCTTGTCCATGGCGGCGATGTCGCCGGCGGCTGGACCGGCCCCGAGAAGCGGGAGAGCGAACGCTGCGACGACGAGACTCTGGATCTTGAGGCGCATGGACATCTCCCCAGACCGATGAGAGCGGTTCAGGTGGTTCCGGTGTGCCCGAAGCCGCCCGCGGCGCGGGCGCTCGGTGGAAGCTCGTCCACGGCCACGAGGCGCGGCCGGGCCACCGGTGCTATGACGAGCTGGGCGATCCGGTCTCCGCGGCTGATCGTGACCGGCTCCTGGCCCAGGTTGACGGCGATGACGCCGATCTCCCCCCGGTAGTCCGCGTCGATCGTCCCGGGAGTGTTCAGCATGCTCAGCCCCTGCCGCAGCGCCAGGCCGCTGCGCGGCCGCACCTGTCCTTCGTACCCCTCCGGCAGGGCGATGCAGAAGCCGGTCGGAATCAGCATGCGGCGTCCCGGCTCCAGGACCACAGGGCGCGGCACGCAGGCGCGCAGGTCCAGCCCGGCGCTCCCGGGCGTGGCCGCCTCCGGCAACGGCAGGTCCGGATTCTCCCGCGTGCGGACGATCAGGACTTCGGCCGGGTGGCTCGGCATCAGAACCGCAGCTCGACCTTGTCGATTCCCAGCCCGGCGGTCTGACCGAGGACCGCCAGGGTGCAGGAGGACGGGTCGAAGATCTCGCGCGACAGGTCCAGGAGCTCTTCACCCGTCACGGCGTCGATCCCCTGCAGGATCTCGTTCACCGAGAACTGGCGGCCGTAGTAGAACTCCTGGCGCGCCAGGTTCGACATCCGGCTGCTGCTGCTCTCGAGAGACAGCATGAGGCTGCCCTTCAGGTGATCCTTGGCCATCTTCAGCTCGCCGGCGCCGACCGAAGCTTTCTTCAGCTTGCTGAACTCCTGCAGGATGAGCTCGACGACCTCCTTCCCCGACTCGGGGGACGTCGCCGCGTACACCAGCAGGTTGCCGCTGTCGAGGAACGAGTTGACGGAGGAGAAGACCGAGTAGGCGAGGCCGCGCTCCTCGCGGATGTGCTGGAACAGGCGCGACGACATGGTGCCGCCGAGGAGAGTGTTCAGGACGTACTCCCGGTAGCGTCTCTCGGGGGGAAGACCGAAGCACGGCACGCCGAGGCAGAGGTGCAGCTGCCCGAGCTCCTTCTTCTCGCGCACGACCACGGCACCCGTGGTGCCGGGGGCCGCGATCGGGATCGGCGTCGTGCTGTTCCTGATCGGCTCGAACGCCCGGCGCATGGCGTCGGCCAGCCGGCCGTGGTCCAGGTTGCCCGCCGCGGTGATCATGATGTTCGACGGCTGGTACGAATCGCGGAAGAACCGGATGAGCATGTCGAGGTCCATGCGCGACACCGAGCGCTTGGTTCCCTGGATCGGCCGGCCGAGCGGATGGTTCTTCCAGAACGATTCGCTGAAGATGTCGTACACCAGCTCGTCCGGCGTGTCGTCGACCATCTTGATCTCTTCGTAGATGACCTTGCGCTCCTTCTCGACCTCGTCCGGGATGAACTTGGGATGGCGCACGATGTCCGACAGGAGGTCCACGGCGATGTCGACGTGCTCGTCGAGGACCTTGAAGTAGAAGCAGGTGTACTCCTTCGTGGTGAAGGCGTCCATCTGCCCCCCCACCGAGTCGACGATGAGGGCGATGTCCTGGGCGCTGCGGGTCTCGGTCCCCTTGAACAGCAGGTGCTCGATGAAGTGGGAGATGCCGTTCTGCTCCGGCGACTCGTGACGCGAGCCGCGCTTCATCCAGACGCCCAGAGCCACCGAGCGCAGGGTGCGCATGGGCTCGGTGATCAGGACCAGGCCGTTGCCGAACACCTCCTTGCGGATCTCTTCGGTCACGACGCTCATGGCGCTCATGTTAACACCGGGGGACCCGGGCGCCGGCTTATTTCCTGGGGGCCTCGACGTACTTGCCGTCGGAAAGACGATAGACGGTGGTGGAGTAGGCAGGAGGCTGGCCCGGCCCTTCGTCGTAGGTGCGGCTCGTGATCCAGAACTCGACGCGTCCGGCCGAGTCGTAGCGTTTCTCGACCTGCCGGCCGGCGTTCTGAAAAATGGATCGGTAGTCATGATCCGCCCCCCGGGCGAGGACGTCGATGACCTCCAGGTGCCCCCCCTCCCAGGTCGTCACGATCTCGTCCTTCCCGTCGCCGTCCACGTCCTCCACGCTCAGGTTCTTGAACGAGTCCCCCTCCTGGACGGTGTGCGCCAGGGCGTATTTCCCCGGGCCCCTCTGCTCGTAGAAGCGCAGCTCCGGCTTGCCCGCCGGCGTATCGATCACGACCGCGACGCTCGCGGCCTGGGGGTCTAGCGCGCGCACCAGGACGACGCGGTCGCCGCGCTTCAGGGTCGTCCGGAGCAGCGCGAGGACGGAATCGTTGGGGCGGGCGCAGGCGCCGGGCCCGAGCGCCCCCAGGAGCAGAACGGCGACGAGGGCCGCGCGCCGTGTGGCGGATGGCGCGGGATTCATATCTTGATCTTGCCTTCAAGGACGGCGCGGCACAGGTCCATGGACGAGACCAGGCCGGTGACCCTGCCCCTCTTCAGAATCGGCACGCGGTGAATCCTGAGGCTCCACATGATCCGGCAGAGTTCGATCACGAGCGTGTCCTCTTCGGCGGAGATGGCGGGGCTCGTCATGATGGTGCTGACCGGCATCTCCATCGGGTCGGGAGCCCTTTGTTCGGCCCAGAACGGCTTCTCCCCCCGGCGGAGCCGCGCCGGCGGCGCCTCCTGCAGGTGCCTGCCGCGCAGCATGGCGACGACCCGTTTCGAAGGTCTGCCGGCAGGGGCCGGAGCGCCCGCGGCGGAGAAGTCGCCGTCTTCCGGCAACGGGTGCCCCATGGCGCCGTAGATGATGTCCTCCTGCGTGACCACGCCGACCAGCCGGCCCTCCTCGTCCACCACGGGCGCTCCGTTGATGTTCTTCTCCTGCAGGAGATCGCACAGTGCCCCGACCTTCATGTCGGCCGGCACCGTGACCGGCGTCCGCGTCATCAAATCCAGGGCGCACAGAGCCGCACCGCGCCGGGCGACCGGCTTCAGATGCCGGGCGATCCGGGACCTCGCCTTCGGGGCTCTCCTGGGCCTGGTCATTCGCCGTCCTTCCGGGAAGAGGCTTCCGCGTCCACCGACGCCAGAAGACGCTCCAGGGCCGCCGCGTCCGCGGCGACCTCGACCACCCGGTTCGCGAGGCGCGGCTCGACACCCGGCAGGCGCCCTCCATGGTAATCGATCGTGGCCTGGCTGAACTTGCAGCCATGGGCGGTGGCGACGATGACGACGCTCTCGTCGGGGAGGATGGTCCCCTCCTGCCGGGCCTTGAGGAACCCGGCCACGGCCGTCGCGGAGTTCGGGCAGATGTAGACTCCCGTGGCATCGACCAGCGCCTTGGCGTCCATGATCTCCTGCTCGCTCGAGGAGATGAACGCCCCTCCCGACCGGCGCACGGCGTTCACCGCCTTGTCGTACGACACCGGATCGCCGATGCGGATAGCGGTCGCCACGGTGTCGGCCGCCTTCACGCGGACGTGCTCCCTGTACCCCTCGCGATGCGCCCGCGCCAGGGGGGCCGCGGCGTCCGCCTGCGCTCCGAGAAGCCTCGGCACGCGGTCGATGACCCCGAGTGTCTTCAGATCGACGAGCCCCTTGCCGATGGCCGCGATGTTCCCGGCGTTGCCGACCGGCACGACGACCCAGTCGGGCGGCCGCCAGTCGAGATCCTGCAGCGTTTCGTAGGCGATCGTCTTCTGTCCCTCGATGCGTACCGGGTTGATCGAGTTCAGGAGATAGATCGGCCGGCTCCGGCAGATCTCGCGAAGCAGGCGGATGCACGTGTCGAAGTCCGCCGGCAGCGACACCGTCAGGCAGCCGGACGCGATCGGCTGCGACAGCTGCTCCACGCTGATCTTCCCCTTCGGCAGGACGACCACGCCGCGCATCCCGTCGACCTGCGCGGCGTAGGCCGCCATGGCGGCCGAGGTGTCGCCGGTCGAGGCGCACGCGACCTGCCGCACCCGCAGGTGACGCGCCCAGGACACCCCCGCGGTCATGCCGCGGTCCTTGAAGGACAGGGTGGGATTCTCCCCTTCGTGCTTCAGGCGCACCTCGGAGGTGCCCGACGCCTCCTCGAGACGCTTCGAGCGGTACAGGTTGGTGTTCCCTTCCGGCTTGCTGACGATCATCTCCGCGGGAAGGTCCGGCAGCACGAGCTCGTGATAGCGCCAGACGCCGCTCCGGTGAACGCCGGTCCTGGCGCCCAGGCGCGAGTCGAACAGAAGGCGCCATCCGGCGCCGTCGTGGTCGCTCCTCAGGCGGTCGAAATCGTGCGTCACCTCAAGGATGTTGGAGCAGGCGTCGCACTCGTAGCGGATCTCGTCCAGGGGATAGACGCGGCCGCAGCCGATGCAGCGCAGCCCGGAGTACGGCGGCCGGGTCGAAGTCATCGTCAGTCGAGCCGGCGCGCGCCGCGGTTGTCGGGCGGGCAGACGAAGTGCCGGCTCGGAAGTCCGTGGCGCTGGAAGGCGGCTTGCATCGCCAGGGCCACCCTCTCGGCCGCGTCCGGGGGCACCACGGCGAACAGGGCCGGCCCGGCGCCCGAGATCGAGCAGCCGTAGGCCCCGGCGTCGAGCGCCGCGTGCTTCACGTCTGCGAATCCCGGGATCAGTCTCGATCGCACCGGCTCGACGACCCGGTCGACCACGGCGCGGCCGAAATCGCCGATCCTCCCCTGCGCCACCGCGGCGACGAGGGCCGCGGTGTTCGCCCAGTTGCAGGCGGCATCCTTGAGCGCGATCATCTCGGGCAGGACCGAGCGGGCGAAGCGTGTCTCGATCTCCATCCCCGGCAGGACGACGACGAAGCGCATGGCGGAGGGCAGCTCCAGCCTGATGACGTCCAGGGGCTCGTAGCTCCTCACGATGGTGAACCCGCCGAGGAGCGAGGCCGCCAGGTTGTCGGCGTGCCGGCCGCCGCTCGCCAGGACCTCCCCCTCCAGGGCGGCCTCGAGGAGCATGTTGCTTCCGAGCGCAGAGCCGAACAGGAGGTGCGCCGCGACCGCTCCGCCCACGGCGCTTGCGGCGCTCGAGCCGAGACCGCTCCCCTGCGGCAGCCCCTTGTGGAGCTTCATCTCCATCCCGGCTTCCTTCGCCGCTTTTCCCTTGAGCTGCTTCAGGACCGTCTCGGCGGCGCGGCCGGCGCAGTTCTTGTCCGGATCGGTGGGGATGTGCTCCTTCTCGCCGGTCATCTCGATGATCCGCACGCCGGGCGTCTCGCTGCGGCGCGCCTCGATCGTGTCCCCCAGCCCCTCCAGCGCGACCCCCAGGGAGTCGAAGCCGGGCCCCAGGTTGGCGATCGAGGCCGGCGCGAACACCTTGACCCAGCCCGGCTGCTGCGGATCGGTCACAGGAGCCCCCTCGCCTTCAGGAGCTCGGCGTTCAGGATCGCGGCGCCGGCGGCGCCCCTGATCGTGTTGTGGACCAGGGCGACGTATTTGAGTCCGAGCACGGGGCAGGGGCGCACGCGCCCCACGCTGATCGTCATCCCCTTGCCCGCCATCCGGTCGTGTTTCGGCTGGGGGCGGTCCGGCTCGTCGCGCACCTCGATGGGGCGCTCCGGCAGGCTCGGCAGGCCGAGCGGCACCAGGGGCGAGCGGAACTCACCCAGGACGCGCGTCGCCTCCTCGGCCGTCGTGCGCTGCTCCGTCTCGACCGAGACGGCGAGCGTGTGCCCGTCGGAGACGTGCACGCGATGGCAGTGGGCGCTGACACCGAAAGCCGCCGGCCCCTTCGGCGTTCCGAAGATCTTGAGCGTCTCGGACTCCATCTTCTCCTCTTCGTTGCCGATGTACGGGATGATGTTGTCCAGGATGTCGAGCGAGGCGACCCCCGGGTACCCGGCTCCTGAAATCGCCTGCAGCGTCGCCACAACCAGGCGCTTGATGCCGAAGGCGCGATGCAGCGGGGCGACCGACAACGCCAGGCCGATGGTCGAACAGTTCGGGTTCGTGACGATGAACCCGCCGCCGCGCCACCTGCGCTTCTGCGTCTCGACGAGCTCGAGGTGGTCGGCGTTGACCTCCGGGACCAGGAGCGGCACCTCGGGGTCCATACGGTGGTTCCTGGAATTGCTGACGACCGCGCAGCCGGCGCGCGCGAACTCCTCTTCGATCCCGCCCGCGACCGAAGCGTCGAGACCCGAGAAGGCGAGACGCGCGTCGATCCCCGGGCGGCAGGGGACGACCTCCATGGTGCGCGCCCACTCCGGAATCGGCTCCGGCAGGAACCAGCGGGCCGCCTTGCCGTACGCCTGCCCGGCCGAGCGCTCCGAGGCGGCCAGGCCCGCCACCCGGAACCAGGGATGGCCGTCGAGCAGCTGGACGAACCTCTGCCCGACCGCCCCGGTCGCGCCGAGGATCACGACCGGTATCCGTCTGTCAGCCCCCACACCCGCCTCCCGTCTCCACCTGCCGTCTCACGCCGTCCCGACGATCGATCGCGCCACCGTGATGACGTCGGCGAACGCCCCGGCCGCCGTCACCTGGGGCCCCGCGCCGGGCCCCGAGACCACCAGCGGATTCTGCGCGTACCGTTCCGTGCGGAACACGAAAATATTCTCCGGACCGGACAGACGGCCGAGCGCCGAGTCGGCCGGGACCTCCCTGAGGGAAGCCGCGCAGCCGCCGTCGATGGTCGCCACGTAGCGCAGGCGGGCTCCCTTCGCCTCCGCCGCCTTCCACCTGCGCGCCATCTCGGCGTCGAGCGCCGTCGATTCCGCGATGAACCGGGACGCCTCGCCACGCCGATCGACGGCACAGAACGGCTCGAGCCGGACGTCCTTTGCCTCGAGGTCGCGCCCGGCCTCGCGCGCCAGGATCAGCCCCTTCCGGGCGACGTCCATCCCACCCAGGTCGTCCCTGGGGTCCGGTTCCGTGTACCCCAATTCAGAGGCGCGCGCAAGGACTTCCGAGAACTTTTCTCCCGCATCGAGCCCGGCGCACAGGTAATTGAGCGTGCCGGAGAAGCACCCTTCGACCGACTCCAGCCGGTCGCCGCTGTCCAGGAGGTTCCGCAGCGTCCCGAGCACCGGGAGACCCGCTCCGACCGACACCTCGTACAGCCAGAAGCGCCGCTTCCTGCGCGCCGCCTCCTTGACGGCGCGGTACTCCTCGAGCGGTCCCGCCAGCGGCTTCTTGTTGCAGGAGACCACGTGCAGGCCGGCCGACAGCGCCTCGAGGTACGGCGCCGTCATTCCCTCCTCGGCGGTCGCGTCGATGAGCACCGCCGGGCCGGACAGGACCCCCAGCGCCCCTTTCAGGATGGTGCGTCCGTCGGTGCCACCCGTCTCGACCCGCTTCTCCCAGCGGTCGAGGTCGAGCCCGTCCGGCTCGAACGCCCCCGAGCGCCGGCCCGCGATCCCCGCGTACACCAGCTCGACGCCGAGCCGCTTCGCGAGAGCCTCGCGCTGCTCTCTCACCTGCCCGATGAGCGCCCGGCCGACCGTCCCCTTGCCGAGCTGGACGAGAGACAGCCTCACCGCACGGCCTCAGCGGCCCCGGCCCGAGACCAGCCGGAGCGGGGGACGCCGGGGGCGCCGTGCGGCGGCGCGGCCGACGTTCAGCCGGTCGTGGATCGCCCGCACGCCCTGTTTCATGTCGCGCCCCTTGATGATGACGGTGATGTTGTACTCGGACGATCCCTGGGCGATCGCCACGACGTTCACGTTCGAATCTCCCAGCGCGCTGAACACCCGGCCGGCGATGCCGTGCTGCCCCTTCATCCCGGCGCCGACCACCGCGATGGCGCACATGTCGCGCTCGACCGTGATGCGCGCCACCTGCTCGCCCAGAAGACCCCGGTCGCGGAAGTCCTTCTCCAGCGCCTTGAGGGTCTTGTCGAGGTCGTGCTGCAGGATGGCGAACGAGATGTTGTACTCGGAGGACGACATCGAGATCATGTAGATGTTCGTTCCGGCGTTCGCGACGGGCGTCAGGAGCCTCAGGATCATCCCGGGCTGGCCGAAGATCCCGGTCCCCTCGACCGTGACCAGCGCCATTCCGTCGATGCTGCTGACCAGGAGCGGGGCGGCGCCGCGCGCGCCGGGGCGCGCCGTGATCAGGGTGCCCGGGGCGTCCGGCTTGAAGGTGTTCTTGATCCGGATCGGGATGCGGTTGCGCCGCGCCGGCATCATGGTCTTCGGGTGGATGACCTCCGCGCCGTAATGCGCCATCTCCGCCGCCTCCTGGTAGGAGATCCGCGCCACGACGCGGGCGCTCTTGACCAGATTCGGGTCGGCCGTGCACACGCCGTCCACTTCCTTCCAGATCCAGACCTCATTCGCGCGCAGGGCCCCGCCCAGGATCGAGGCGGTGTAGTCCGAGCCGCTCCGCCCCAGGGTCGTCGTCGCGCCGCTGCGCGTGCGGCCGATGAAGCCGGTGACGACCGGGATCTCCCCTCTTCGCACGACCGGCAGGATCCCCTTTCGAAGCCCGCGGTTCGTCGCGTCGAAGTCGACGACGGCGGCGCCGTGGCTCTCGTCCGTGACGATGTGGTCGCGCGCGTCCGCGTATTGCGCCTTCAGGCCGATCGCGCGCAGGTGATCCGTGACCAGGAGGGCCGACAGCCTCTCGCCGAACGAGGAGATGAGATCGAGCGATCTCCGGCTCAGCTCGCGCAGCAGGAGAACGCCGTGGCAGACCCCCTCCAGCTCGCTGAACAGCGCCTCGAACTCCCTCTCCAGCCGGCTGCCGGAGCCGTCGCTCAGGCCGAGGAGGCGCGCCTCGCGCCGGTGGCGCCGTTGCAGGCGATCGAGCCTCGCGCTGACGTCGCGCGGCAGCCCCGCGACCGAGGTCTCGGCGAGGAGGATCAGGTCGTCGGTGACGCCCGCCATGGCCGAGACCACGACCACGGGCTTCGAGCGCGCGAACCGCCTGACGATCGACCCGACCTGTCTTATCTGCGCGGCCCCCGCCAGCGAGGTGCCGCCGAATTTCATGACGATCATGGTCCCGATTCCGTCCCAAAAAAAAATCGAGGGGAGGATCGCTCCCTCCCCTTCAAGAGGCGCGCTTTGACCCGGAGCATTCAGGAGAAAAGGATTAGACCAGCGAAGCGCATTCCCTGTCAACGCCCGGATCGCCCATGTCGCGGCGCGTAAAACATCGTCCGGCGGCTGCTTGTCACGGCGGGTTGTTATTGTTGTTGCCACCCTGGTCCTGCCGGGTGGGTGTGGTCCGGCCCGGCGGCCAATTATTTGGCTGGCCCCATCCTGGCTGGGCGCCAGGTCCGCCCATGCCCATCGGCCCGCGCCGGTTCTGGTCGCCCATGATTCCCTGGATTGGATACTTCCCGCCGTACCCGGGACCCGCACCCACCGGTGCGGGGCGGGCCGCCGGGTTGCCGGGCTGCTGGATCTGCTCACCGCGGTCGAAGACCTGGAACTGCCACTCATCCACGTGCTCGTGCCCCTTGTAGATCTTGTAAGTGTCCTCGGACGCCTTGCCGATGGCGCGGCTGATCACCCCGATGATCGGCCAGCCTATCGTCGGCTCGCTGACCGACTCCTTGCCGTTCTCGATGCCCCCCTGGGGAGCCGTCGGGATCGACGGCAGACCGCCCTGGATGGCGGGTGGCGGCAGCGAGCCGGCCGGCATTCCGCCGGTCCCGGGGATTCCCGATCCGTTCGGATTCATCCCGATCGGCGTCACACCCGGCATCTGCCCCTGCACCTGTCCCTGCGCCAGATCCCCAGTCCCGGCGCTCTCCCAGCCGGAGCCCCAGTCCTTCGACGCCTTGGCCTTCGCCTTCTCGGCCGCCTTCGGGTCGTACACCCCCTGTCCGCCCGGCATCAGGTACAGGAGCCCCCACTTGCCGTCCGGGACGATCGGATCCTTGTAGAGCCTGCGGATGTACCGCAGGCGGCGCGGCCCCGGCTTGAAGAGATCCTCCAGCGTGAGCGGGAATTGTCCGCCGTGCTCCTTGCGGTAGGCGATGATCCCGTCCACATACTGGTTGCCGCGGAAGATCAGCTCTTCTTCGTTCTCCCGCCTCCAGGTCGTGGACCAGGCCTGCACCGCCGCGCCGAGCGCGATCGCGGCGACCGCGAGCGTCACCATGAAGACGATCAGGATGGCGCCGGACTCGTTACTTGGACGGGCGGCCATTGTCGCTGACTCTCCTCTTTACTGAATTCCGATATTCAATTGCAGCGTGTTACTTTGGAACGTTCCTCCCTGTGTCGTGCAGACGATCTCCCCAACGCAACTCTTGCCGCCGTTCTGGCTCTGGCTGCACTGGGCCGAGCACGTGTTATCCGGCGTGAACTGGGCGAAAGCGTCGCCGTTGGTATTCGTCGTCGTGGAAGAATTGGTAAAGGTCACGTTGAACGTCTTCCCATCGGACGAAGTGTTGTTCTGAAGCTTGAAAACGAGTGGAACCCCCTGAATGCCCTTGCCGGTGGAATCCACAGCCGTCGCCTTAAAGCAGACTATCTGGCCGCAGCTATCGATGCTGAGACCCTTTGTGGAACATCCGCTGGTGCTAATGTCGATATTCAGCAGGATCGAACTGAGGTTGCCGGATACCGTGTTGATCGTCAGAGTCCCGGAGGCCGCTCCGGACTTGGCGGTCACCGTGGCCGTTGTTGACGTAGTCAGACTGACATTCGCGTTACCGAATCTGTCGGTCCGAATCGGAATGTTGGCGGCGTTCACGGGGCTCAATGCGGAGCCGGTGTAAAGGAAGCCGGCTGTGCTGCTGAAGCGGACATCCTGGCCGGGAAGCGGGACGCCCAACTCGCTTGCGACCGTGGCGACGATGTCGGCTGTCCCGCAGGTCGTCACGCCTAGAAGACTGCCACACTCCGCGGCGGTTGCCAGCGGGATGGTCGCGGGGTTTGCCGCCACCGTGACCGTCGATCCCTTGGGCGGGAGCTTGTCGCTGGATTGACACGCGGCGACGGCGGCCACCGCGATGAAGGCCGCGACCCGCGCCGGGTAACGTTTCAGAATTGTCGTCATCACTCTGGACTCCTTCGTCGGAATATACGCCCCGCGAGAGGCCTCCACAACGTCGTTCTCCCTCACCAGTCGCTGTATCTCGTTCCGTCGAGGGCCGAACCCTCGGCGCCGCTCTTCACGTCGATGATGCCGGCGGTCGCGGAGGGGTCCGTCGAGTCCTCGTCGTCGGCCTCGGCGTGCACGACCTGCCAGCTCTCGGACGACCCGGTGATCGGATCGGCCGGCAGCTTGCGCAGGTAGTTCTCCTCGACGAGCGTCTCGAGCGATTCCGGGTACTTCCCCTTGTCCGCGAAGTACTGGTCGATGCAGTCGCGCAGGGCGTACAGGTCCTCCTTGAGGACCGACTCGCGCGCCTTCTTCGGGGCGTTCTGCAGCTGCACCACCGCGATGCCGGCGATGATGCCGATGATCGCGACGACGATCAGAAGCTCGATGAGGGTGAATCCCTTCTCGTCCCGCATCTCACCAGTCCTTGTACTGCGTCTTGCCGTCCAGCGCCTTCCCCTGCGACGTGGTGTACACGTCGTAGACGTTCTCGTGCCCCCATGAGGTCGAGTCCGCCTCGTCCTGGAACGACCGCATCCCCCAGTCCTTCGTGCTGGTCATCGGGTCGATCGGGACGCGGCGCAGGAACTTGATCTTCTGCCCCAGCGCCCCCGTCTTCTCGACGCCGTCGACCAGCGTGTCGAGATCGGGCGGGTAGCACTCCGAATCGACGCCGCTCTTCTGGATGACACCGGTGTCGCAGAACTTTTTGTACAAGTCGATGGCCGTGCGCATGGTCCTCAGGTCGCGCCGCAGCTCGAGCTCCTTCTGGCGCTTCACGGCGAACTTGGCGATCGGCACCAGCGCCCCGGCGATGATCGACAGCACGGCGATGGTCACCACCAGCTCGACGAGGGTGACGCCCGCAGCCGACTTCGAACCATGCAACCGCATCTCCCGCCTCGGCATTCCTTTCTACTGGACGTTCACCGTCATTCCCATCTTGTCGAACCGCAGCCGCTGGGCCGACGGGTCGAGGACCGTGATGTCGGTGAAGCTCAGCGTCGTCGTCCCGGTCTTCGCTCCGGTGGCCCGGAAGGTCAGGGCGATCAGCTCCCCCGATCCACTCACGCCCGGCTTGCTCCCCTCGCGCGACAGCCCGACGATCACCTCGTTCCCTCCGGCCCCCTTGGTCGCCAGGACGAAGGGCTGGACGCCGTCCTGAGACAGGAAGGAGGACCCGCTGGAGGCGTTGATGAATTCGAGATACTGCGGGTCGTACCGGAGATGGAACGGCACGCTGCCGACGCCGGTCGCCGATCGGATGGCCACGCTGACGGTGAAGTATTGCCCCTTCGGCACGTTGAGAAATGCCGGGTTGAGATACACCGTGGCCGGACCGGTCGCGTCGCCCGGCCTGGGCTCCGGCGTTACGGCCGTGGCCGACGACGGAGGGGGGGTCGGCTGTGGCGCGGGTTGCGGCGTCGGGGCAGCCTGGGCCGGTGTGGGAGCCGGGGCGGAGGCGGGAGCGACCACGGTAGCCGCCCCCTCCTGCGGCGTCTCCTCATCGCCCGCGGGCGGCGCCTCCTCGACGGGGAGATCCGGGAGCGGCGGGAGCGGCGCGGTTTCCTCCTCCTCCCCCTTCCCCTCGAACGGCGTCGTGCCGAACGGACTGGTCTTGCTCCCGCCGCGCAGCGCGATGTCGCTCTCGGTGCCGATCCACAGCGGCAGCAGGTCCTCCTCGGTCACGTCCGGAATGCGGATGATGTGGGGCGTCAGGGTCAGGACGATGTCGGTCTGCTGGATGTTGGTCTCGTTTTCCCCGAAGATCCGCCGGATCACCGGGATGTCGGACAGGCCCGGGACACCGCTCATCGACTTGCGCTCCTCCTCGCGGATGAGACCCGCGAGCAGGTTGGTCTCCTGGTCCTTCAGACGGATGGTGGTGTCGATCTCGCGCGTGCCGATGATCGGCTGCGTCAGTCCGCCGCCGGCGGAGACCTGCCCGGCCAGCGACGAGATCTCCACCTTGAGCTTCAGGGTGATCTCCTTGTTATGGTGCACGCGCGGCTCGATGTCGATGTTGATCCCGACGTTCTGGTAGGTGAACGAGGTGATCGGCACGCCGACCGTCCCGCCGACCGTCGGTGCGGCGTTGAACGTCGTCGTCGGGATCGGGATCCGGTCACCGATGCGCACCGTGGCCTTCTCACCCTCGGTCACCCGGACCTGGGGCTTGGCGATCACCTGGGCGTCCGCGTCGGTTTTCAGGAAGTTCACCACGACACCGGGGATTGGCCCCAGCAGCCACGAGCCGGCCTGCTTCAGGAGATCGAGATTGTTGAGCGGCACGGGGTTCGAGGAGCCGTAGGTCAGGTTGAGCTGCTTGCCGCTGCCGCCGCCCGGTCCGAACAGGTCGATGCCGAGGTTCTGCAGCAGGGTCCGGTTGATCTCCAGCAGCTCGATGTCGACGATCAGCTCGGACTTGGCCTTGTCGTTCGATTCGATGATCTTCTGGGCCACCTGCACGCGTTCGGGGGTGTCGCGGATGGTGATGGCGTTGAGCCGGTCGTTCTGGGCGAGCTGGCGCGCGTCGAGGAGGGTCCTCAACAGGACTTGCACGTCCTTGACGTCGGCGTTGCTCAGGTAGAACGTCTGGATGACGAGGTCGTCGTACTCCTTGTGCTTCTGCTGGTTGTCGTCGGCGATCAGGATGGTGTTCTCGTCCCAGATCTTGAAGAAGTGCTTGTTCATAGTCATGAGCGTGTCGAGCGCCTGCCCGAACGTCACGTCGGCGAGATCGATCGAGATCTTCTTGTTGAGATCGAGCCTCTCGTCGTAGATGAAGTTGATGCCGGACGCCTTGGAGACCGCGTCGTAGATTTTCTTGACCGTCTCGTCCTTGAAGCGCAGGACGATGGGAATGTTCGAGGCCGGGTTCAGGCGGGGGGCGACGCGGCCGGGCGCGGCCTCCTTCGCCTGCCTCTTCAGCTTCTCCATGTCCGACTCGTCCTGTTTCTGCTGCTTCTGCCATTCGGCGAGCGCTTTGGACAGCTCGTTGGCGGCGTACTGGTGCGAGGGATCGAGGTAGACCGCCTGCTGGAACTCGGCGATGGCCCCTTCGACCCGGCCCGCCTTGACGTACGCCTGCCCCTTGGCGAAATGGTCCTGCGCCGCCTTCATCTTGGCGCGTGACAGCGCCACCTTGTAGCGCGTGCTCTCGGGGTTGGTGGAGACCGCCTTGGAGAACAGCAGCACGGCCCGGTCGTAGTTCTGGGCGGACATCTCCTTCTCGCCCTGCTGGTACGCCCGGCCCGTGGCGCAGCCGCCGAGAACGAGCGCCGCGACGAGCGCCGCCGCGCAGGCGGTACTCTCCCGGCGCGTCGACGTTCGGGTCAGAGTCGTGACGTTCGCTGTCCCCACTGTCTCACCTCCCCTCAAGGCGAGCTGCTCATCGGCAGCGTCGTCGTCTCTCCCTTGAACTTCGGATCCATGTAGCCGAATTTCACCGATTCGTAGCCGATCTCGAGGATCTTGAACTGGCCGCCGAGCTTTTCGCCCTGGCGCACGAAGATCAGGTCCGTGCCGTCGTTCAGGATCGCGATCTTATTCTCGGACGGCCCGAAGTAGCCGATGAACTTGTAGTTGATCGCAGGCGGCTGCGGCTTCGGCGGCGGCGGGGGGGGCTGGTTGGCCAGGATGGTCGCCTGCTCCTGGGCCTTCTGGGCCTGGTCCTGCGCGGCCTTGGCGGCCGCCTCCTCCGCCGCCTTGCGGGCCGCCTCCGCGTCGTGCTGCGCCTTCTCGAGCGCCGCCTTCTCCTGCGGCGTCATCGGTGGAGGCGGAGGCGGGATGATGACCCCCCAGGTGAAGATGTTCCGCCCGTTCGGGTCGTACACCGGGCGCGGGGCCGAGAGCGCCGCCCAGTTCACGTTCGGGAGCTTGATGTCGTCGATCTTGACGCGCGCGACCGTCCCCCCGGGCCGCGCCGGTCCCGCGGTGCGCGCCGCGTCCTCCCCTCCGCCGAGATTGTGCCAGACGGCGAAGGCGATCGCGACCAGCAGCGCCCCGAGAATGATTTCCTTCTTCTTGCCTTTCACGCCTTCCCCTTCACGCCGGCGCCGGTGGCGGCGCGGGCGCCGGCAGCGGCGGGGAATGGAACACGGTCGAGATCTTGATCGTCAGGCTGAGCATGGCGCCCCCCTCGCGGGCGCCGGTCAGCTCCACGCTGTCCACGATGAGCAGGTGCTTCGAGGACTCGATCCGGTTGATGAATTGCCTCAAATTGGGGTAGCCGCCGACCAGGGGGATGGTGATCTGGAACAGGGTCATCCCCCCGCCCTCCGTCTCCTGCGAGGAATAGTCGATCGACTCCGGGTCGATGTGGAACTCCGTGGCGATGCTGCGCACTTCCTTCTGGATCGTCGTCATGCGATCGACCTGGGTCCCGAGGACGTTGCCGTAGAAGTCATCGAGTCTCTTCGTCTCCGCGTCGAACTGCAAAAGCTTCTCACGCATCCGGTCGCAGCGTGTCTGTGTGCCGCGCAGGTCGCTGGCCGCCGAGTTGCGACGCTCCTCGAGGCCCCGGAGCGAGCGCAGACGGGGCAGGTCGAACAACAGATAGAAGCCGAGGTCGAGGAGGAGCACGACGCCGAGGACGGCGGCGATGCGCCAGAGGTTCTCGCGCAGATCGAACCGTCCTTTCGACCGCGGGAGCTTCAAGGTCACTTTCACGGCTTCACCTCGTTCGCGGGCAGCGCTTCCTCCTGGACGGGGCGGTCGGCCAGCGGCTCCCCCCCCGCCAGCGGGACGACGCGGTACACCCCGTCCTGGACGCGCAGCACCCTGTGCCCGGCGAGCTTGGAGAGGACGGCGATCGCGTCCTTCAGGTTCTTCCCCCCCAGGTCGGCCGATACGGGCGCGCGCGTGTCCACGGTCGGATCGATGTCGAAGCGCACTCCGTGGGCTCGGGACAGCGCGGCGTACACATCCCCCACCGGCCGGGCGGCGAAACTGAGCCGCTCGTCGAGCCGCGTCGCGGGGACCGGCTGCGCGGGGCGCGCGGGCGCGAACTTCGGCTTCTTCGCCGCGGGCGGCGGACCGAGGTTCGGGTCGCGCCGCGGCGGCAGCCCCGCGACGAGAGGCGGTCGGGCCAGGTTTCTGATCGCACCGTCCTGCCAGGCGGCCGCGGACACGCCGGAGTCGGGCGGTCGTCCATCCGACGTCCGTGCCGCGGGGTCCGCTGCGCCCGCACCACCGCCGCGGACGGGAGCCGGCGCGGCCCCCTGCGTCCCCGAAGTCACCGGGGCGCCCGCCGGAGCGGCCGGCGCGGGGGCCGCTTTCGCATCGGGTGACTTGCCTCGCGGCTTCTTCACCGGTGTCTTCGGCTCCGGCGGCGACGGCGGAGGAGTATCGGGATAGAAGCCGCCCGGAGCCGCCAGCATGCGGGCCACGAGCTCCGACGTGCGCGGCCGCCCGTCCCGTCCCACCGTCCCGAGCACGCGGATCGGCTGCCCTTCCGTCGCGCCCGCTGGAGCGGCGGCCGTCGGCGCGCCGGGGGTCGACGCGGCCACGGTGGCGGCCGCCGGGGCCGGCGTCGCGACGGCGGCCGCCACCGTCCCGGGAGGTGTCGTGGACGGCCCGGGCTCCGCGGCCTCTCCGGGGACGGCGCCGGAGGCGACGGCGTCCGGCCCGGGCACGGCCTTCGAAGCCAGGTAATCGAACTGCATGACGAAGGAGATCTCGGGACGGCTGGGGTTGAGTCGTCGCTCGCTGATGGGGGAGACCTTGGCGAATACCGTGGTCTTCTGGAGCGACTCCTCCAGGGAGATCAGAGCACCGTGATTCTTGGCGATCCCCTCGACGCGGATGACGATCCCTTCGTTCGAGATGTGCGGGCGGATGGCGGTCATCATCACTTCCGCCGGCATGACGCTCTCGAGCTTGTTGAACAGGAGCGTCCAGGAGAACGCCCGCTTCAGGATCAGGTCGCCCGCGAACTGGCCCCGGCCGAACAGACGCTTGAAGTCGCGCGTGGCGATCTCTTTCGACAGCGTCCGCTCGTCCGATTCGAGCGCCGCGAGACGCTCGCGGTGGCGCGTCTCCTCCTCGCGCAGATGTCTGTCCTGGCCCCCGTAGTTCGTGTAGACGTAAAGGTTGAAGACCGTGGCGCCGACCGCGACCGCGACCACCGCCGCCAGGACCGACCCGACGACGGTGTTGTTCCGGAACGGCCGGCTCGCCAGGTTCAGCGTGACGCGGTTCACGCCATCCTCCCGGCCACGGCGCCGATGGCGGGCGCCACGATCGCCGCCTGCTCCGGCGGGACGGGCGGGCCGCCGTTCTGCGGGATCACCGAGAAGGGGTCGAGGATCTCGACCTCACCGCCCGTCTCGGCGCCGGCCGCCTCGCGGATCGGCTCGAGCGGCAGGCCGGCGCAGCGCAGGAAGACCCGGCCGATACCGCGTCCCAGGAGCTTTTCCTGGTAGAACGCCAGCGAGGTGTAGAGCTCGCGGCGCACGTCGGTTACGGAGTCGCCGTCGGCCGTCGTCAGGTGCGGCTTGCAGCGGTAGAAGATGATGTCGGCGTCGCGCAGGATCACGACCGACAGGTAGTGGCCGGTCACATTGAGGATCAGCGAGTCCCGGTCGGCCACCCTCTTTCCCGCGAACAATGGACGGAACAGGTTGAACAGCTCGAACGTGGACAGGCCGACGAGACCGGGCCAGTAGCCGCACGCGGCGAGGAACGACTCGTACTGTTCGAGAACCGCGCGGTGCACGAAGGCGGCCAGGACCGACGACGACGACCCCCCGGGGCGCGGCCCGCTGCCCGCCAGGACCATCAGGTCGACGACCGCCTCCTCCGGCTTGAAAGGAAGCGACTTGGCCATGCGGAATCGGACCAGCTCCACAAGCTCCCTGCGGGTCTTCGGGAGCGTCGTGAAACCGAGGAGGGACACGCGCGCCACGTCGTCCGGAAGGAGGAGCGACACGCGGTGGTCCCGCGGCGAGACCTTGACGAAGACGTCGTGGAGGGCCTGCATGACGGCCGACTGGTCGAGAATGTTCGGCTTGGTGAGGGACACGTCGATCGCTCCCTCCGGCAGCGGACGCGACTCGGCGGCCGCCAGCCGCATCCGTCCGCCCTTCCGATCGACGGCCAGGCGGACGGCGGCGACGCGGTCGGCGGTGATCTCCACCGCCACGCTCGGGTAGCGCGGCCGCAGCGACTCGCCGCCCAGCCTGTCGAACAGGTCCGTGAACTTCTGCATCAGGTCCAACGCGTCACCCCGTCCGGTCGTCCTATTCGACGAACGTCACCTTGTTGATCTCGCGCAGCGTCGTCTTCCCTTCGAGGACGCGCTTGACCGCCGACTCGCGCATGAGGGTCATGCCCTCCTCGCGCGCCGCCCGTTTGATCTCGGCCGCCGACTTGCGGTCGAGGATCAGCTCGCGGATCCGGTCGCTCATGTCGAGGATCTCGGCGATGGCCATGCGACCCATGTAGCCGGTGCCGTTGCAGTCGACGCACCCCTTGCCTTCGTAGAAGACATGGTCCGCCCATTTCTTCGGGTCGATGCCCGACTCCTCGAGCTGCTTCGCCGTGTAGCGCACCTCCACCCTGCAGCGCGGGCAGATCATCCGGACCAGCCGCTGCGCCACCACGCAGTTGAGCGCCGAGACGAAGTTGTACGGCTCGACCTTCATGTTGAGGAATCGCCCGAGCACGTCCACGACGTTGTTGGCGTGCACCGTCGTGAACACGAGGTGACCGGTGAGCGCCGACTGGATGGCGATCTGCGCCGTCTCCTCGTCGCGGATCTCCCCGACCATGATCTTGTCCGGGTCGTGACGCAGGATGGACCGCAGGCCGCGGGCGAACGTCAGCCCCTTCTTCTCGTTCACCGGGATCTGGGTGATGCCGGGGAGCTGGTACTCGACCGGGTCCTCGATGGTCACGATCTTGTCCTCGTTGGAGCGGATCTCCGAGAGCGCGGCGTAGAGGGTGGTCGTCTTCCCCGAGCCGGTGGGCCCCGTGACCAGCACCATGCCGTACGGCTCGCGGATGAACTTGCGCAGGCGCTTGAGATCGTCCGCCGTGAAGCCGAGGACGTCCAGCCGCAGCTCGGCGAACTCCTCGTTGACCGATTCCTTGTCCAGGATGCGGATGACCGCGTCTTCGCCGTGGACCGACGGCATGATCGAGACGCGGAAGTCGATGGCGCGCCCCTTGATCTTCAGCTTGAAGCGGCCGTCCTGCGGGATGCGCTTCTCGGCGATGTCGAGCTCGGACATGACCTTGATGCGCGAGATGATCGACGAGTGGAAGCGCTTGTCGATCGGGTCCATGGCGTTGTACAGCACGCCGTCGACACGGTACTTGATGGCCACCTCGCGCTCGCGTGTTTCGATGTGGATGTCCGAGGCGCGCCGCTGCAGGGCGTTGAAGATGGTCGAGTCGACCAGCTTGATGATCGGCGAGTCGGCCTGCGTCAGCTTGTCGATCGACAGCGCCTCGTCCCCCTCCTCGTCGCTGTCGCGTATGACCTGGATCTTGAACTCCTCGGTCGCGGCGTCGAGGACCCGCTGGCTCGACTCCGATTTCTTCAGGACGTCGTTGATGGCGGTCTTCGCCCCGACGCAGATCTTGAGCGGCCGCCCCAGGAGGATCTCGAGCTCGTCCACCATCAGGACGTCGGAGGGGTCGGAGATCACCACGACCAGCTTGCCGTCCTCCTCCTTCCAGGGGATGAAGTTGTAGCGGAACATCAGATCGACCGGGATCTGCCGGAACAGCTCGTGGTTGATCGGGAATTCGGCCAGGTCGACGTACGGAATGCCGAGACGCGCCGCGATGCGCTGCGCCTGCCCCTCCTCGCTCGAGACCGACCCCTTGTCGGCGGGCTCCGGGGCCGGCCGGGGGATGGCGGCGGCCGTCGCCGCCGGCTTCGCCTGGGGTCTCGCGGGCTGGGCCTGGGTCGCTTCCTTGGGTTTGGTCGGCGCCATCGGACCCCCCTCAGTAAGTCGACTGCGCGTAGGAGCGCAGCAGCGGCAGGTAGATCGCCAGCATGATCATCACCACGAAGCTCCCCATGACGACCAGCATGATCGGCTCGATGAACACCATGATGGTGGCGATGCGCGTCTCGATCTCCTCGTCGTAGAAATCGGACACGTTGGCCAGCATGTCGGCCAGGGAGCCGGTCGACTCGCCCACGCGTGTCATCTCGAGGGCGATGTCGTTGAACAGACCGGTCACCTCGAGCGACTCCCACAGGCTCGACCCCTCGCGCACCTTCCTCTCGACGTCCAGGAGCCGGCTCTCGAAGTCCAGGTTGCCGACGGCCCGGGCCGACATGCCGAGGGCGGTCACCGCCGGGATCCCGCCGGCGATCAGCGTGCCGAGAGTGCGGGTGAACCGCGACACCGCGAAGCGATGGAACACCGGGCCGATGATCGGCACGCGGACCAGGATCCGGTCGCGCGCCAGCTTGCCGGCGGGCGTCTGCAGCCAGACGCGAATCGCGCCCAGGGCGACCACGACCCCCACGACCAGGAACAGGACGTTCTGGGTCACGAACGACGACACGCCGATCAGAAGCCGCGTCAGAAGAGGCAGGTCCGCCCCGAAGTCCTTGTAGAAGTCGGTGAACTTGGGGACGACCCAGGTGATCAGGATCGCGATGAGCCCGATCATCAGGACGAACAGGATGGCCGGGTAGATGAGGGCGCCGGTCACCTTGCGCTTCAGGCCCATCATCGTCTTCTGGTAGGAGATGTAGCGCAGCAGGACGTTGGCGATCTCGCCCGAGCGCTCTCCGGAGGCCAGCGTCGCCGAGTAGATCCCCGGGAACATCTCCCCCTGCGACTGGAACGCCTCGGACATCGAGGCGCCGCCTCGGACCTTGTCCCGCACGTCCATCAGGGCCTTCTTGAACGCCTGGTTCTTGCGGCGCTCGATCAGGATCTCCAGGCTGGCGATGATCGGCAGGCCGGCGCGGATGAGAGCCGCCAGCTCCTGGTTGAACAGCAGGAACTCCTTCATGCGCACGACGCGCGCCGACCCGAAGCCCGGCAGGGCGTCGAGCCAGCCGCCCTTGCGCCGAACGTCGAAGACGAGGTACTCCTTCCCCAGAAGGTCGGAGCGCAGCGCGTCCTCCGAGTCGGCCGTGAAGGTGCGCTCCATCACGATCCCGTCCGTCGTGCCGACCTTGGCGATGAATTCAGGCATGGGACCCGTCTCCGGGGGGCATCACGGGCGCTGCGAGGACGCCGTGATCGTCATGAAGAGGGCGCGGTTGCTCTGCTCGACCTTGGAGGCGCCCACGATGAACAGCTGCGAGTCGCGGAGGTTCAGGACCGTGTTCATGACCGACGCGTAGCGCTCGGGCCCCTCGACCACCGCCTCCTTGTGGAGGAGCTCGAACGGCTTGAACCGGATGACCCGGCTTTCGTCCGACACCTGGTCGATCTTGAAATCGACCTTGTAGTCGTCACCGACCTTCAGGCTGCTGCGCTCTCCCTCGGTGCCGAGGATCTGCGCGTTTCCGACCATCTTGTAGTCGGTCCAGCGCGTGTTCAGGGCGCTGAGCCGGTCGATGACGCCGCGAATGGGCGGGGGGGCCGGCTCCCTCTGCGCGGCTCCTGCGGAGGCCATGATGAGCTGGACCAGGACCTGGACGTTCTTCGGCGGCACGTCGTACGACGCGAGCAGGGAAGCGATCTTCCGGAGGTTCTCAGGGGCGTCCTGGATCGTGAGCGTACGCTGCCCCGGCTGCATCTTGACCGAGCCGCGCGCGCCGATCTGCGGCCCGACGATCCGGTAGGCGTCGTCCATGGACCGGTAGCGCAGGCTGAAGATGCGCATGGCGAGCGGCGACGGCCGCGCCGGAGCCGCCCCTCCGGGAGCACCGGCGGCCGGACCCGGCGCCGGCGTGGACTCGGCCGCGGGCGACGCCTGCGGTTCGGCCGGGGGAGATTGAGCCTGCGCCCGCGCGAGCGCCAAAAGCGCCACGATGATTGCGGCGAGGAGGGCTGAGGGGTGTCTCACGGCTTTCCTCCGCGTCGACATCAGATGTCGATCGATTCGTCCACGACGAAGTAGATCGGCGTCTCATCCCCGCCGCTGTCCACCGTGAACCGGTAGACGCGGGCGCTCGGAGAGCCGACATCTTCCATGAGCGGCGGGCCCCCCGGGGCCACGGCACCGGGCAGGCCGGGGACCGCCGGAAGGGTTCCCGGTCCCTTGACGCCCGGCTTTCCCAGCCGTGCGGATCCGGGCTGCACCACGAAGGGGGATGACACGGTCCCCTCGCCCGGCTTGCGGAGACCGCGGAAGCCGGGGCCGCCCGGGCGCACCAGGAACAACGTCCCGAGGAGAAGGAGCGTCATCACCGGAGCGGCCACATAGGCCAGCCGGCGCGCGCTGAAGGCCGGGATTCGGCCGGCGAGGGGCGCCCAGCGCGGCCGCTCCCCCGCCTCCACGCGCCGCCGCACGTCGGCGGCGAACCGGTCCATGAACCCGGCAGGCAGAGGGGCACGGCGCATCTCGAGAAAGAGGACGGAAGGGTCGCGCTCCAGCTGCGCCTCCCGGCAGGCGGCGCACGCGAACAGATGGTCCCGGACCCTGCGCTCCGACGCCTCGTCCGAAGCACCGGCGGCGTAGGACGAAAGGTGCGGCTCGACCTGAAGGCACGCGTCGCTCTTCATGCGGTCATCGGCGTTCATCACGACCTCCCGTGCGACCTGGATTCGGGACACACCCGCCCGGCCTGACCTGATCTACGGAAGGGTGGAGCCGGGCGTCTAGGCGATCTCAATCCTTTCGCGGGCCACGGGGCCGGCAGTACTCCGGGTAAAGGCGGCGCAGCCCCTCCTGCAGGACCCGCCGCGCCTGCAGGATGTGGTTGCGGACGGTCGACTCGCGGGTCTTCATGATTTCGGCGACCTCGGCGGTGGTCAGCCCCTCGATCTCGCGCAGCACGAAGGCGAGGCGCTGCTTGCGGGTCAGAAGGGCGGTGAGCGACAGGTAGATGCGCCGCACCTCGCGGCCGCGCAGGGCGTCCCCCGCCGGCGACTCGCTCGCCCTCCCGGACCCGGCCGGCACGGGGTTCGTCCCCGGACCCAACACCGTTCCTTCCCCGGGGGCGGCGCGCTCGCCGATCTCCTCCAGGGCCGCCGCCTCCCGGTGCGGCCGCTCGCGCCTGAAGGCATCGATCCCCAGATTGGTGGCGATGCGGTACAGCCAGGCGTCGAAACGGCCGCCGGCGCGGAAACGGCGGATGACGCGGTGCAGGCGGATGAAGACCTCCTGAGCCACGTCACGCGCCAGCTCCTCGTCCCCGACGATGTGATACGCGATCCAGAAGACGCGCTCCCCCTTGCGGGCGACGATCGCCTCGAACGCGTCGAGGTCCCCCGCGGCGGCGCGGCGGATCAGCTCCTGCTCGTCCATGGCCGGGCGGAGGGGATCCGCGGAGAGTGGGGGGAGTCGGCGCCGGGGTTCAACCGGTGTGGCGCAGGGCGCGATACCACCGGATGCCGTACAGGACGACCGGGAACGAGACGAGGGCGCACGTGAACCCCAGGATCACCGTGCCCATCGTCAGCGGCACGATCCACGGCCGGCACTGCGCCAGAAAGTCGAAGAAGTGGCTCCACGTCTTCCCTTCCAGCCGCGGCGCGCTCACCTCCGAACCGATCAGGAACGATCCGAGCCAGGCCGAGGCGGTGTAAATCGGCACGAACGTCCACGGGTTATTGACGAAGGTGCCGGCCACGACGGCGACGCGGTTCAATCCGAAGAGGAAGGCGATCGCCAGCGCCAGGAGAGTGTGGAAGCCGAGGGCCGGGGTCCAGGCGATGAAAACACCGATCGCGAACGCGAGGGCGGCCCGGAACGGTGTGTCGTCGGTGTGCAGGATGAAGCGCAGCCACTCGCTCAGACGCTTCGTCCCGTACTCCCGCACCAGCCCGTCCTCCGGGAGCCAGACACCGATCCGGATGGCCCGGCCCGCCGCTGGCTCGTGCTCCCGCCGGCCGATCTTCCTGGCGGCCGAGGCATGATACGGGCTCAATCGCCGCAGGTCAATGGCGCGCACACCCTAGGGCACCCATCCCGCTCAGGCGTCCGCAGGGAAGTGCCGGAACCTGCCCCGCAGCTCTTCCATCGGCACGTAGCGTCCCTCGCGGGTCAGGATCAGGACGCCGCTCCGCTTCGGGACGATCTGCCCGATGCGCGACACCGGCAGCCTCATCCGGCGCGCCAGGCGGCGCACCTGGTCGTCGTGCCCGGGACGCGCCGTGAACAGAAGCTCGTAGTCCTCGCCACCCACGACGGCGGCGCGCGTCGCGGCGCGCCCTCCCAGAACGGCCGCGGCCGGACGCGCCACCGGGATCGCCGCCTCCTCGACGACCGCCCCGGTGCCGCTGGCGGCGCACAGACGCGGGAGATCCTGCGCCAGCCCGTCCGACAGATCGATCATCGCCGCCGCCAGACCGGTCAGGCCGAGGGCGCGCCCCGCGAGGACGCGCGGCTCCGGATCGAGATGGGCGCGCATGGCGGCGGCGCGCATCCCCGCGGCCCGGCCGAGACGGGCCCCCGATCTCAGAAGGCGCAGCCCGGCCGCGGCCGACCCGAGGCTCCCGGTGACGTACAGACCGTCCCCCGGGCGGGCGCCGCTCCGCCGCACGTCGCGCCCGCGCTCGACATGTCCGAGGAGCGTGACGCTGACGAGGAGGGTCCGGGAGGCGCAGGTGTCTCCACCGACGAGCACGGCACCGAAACGACGCGCCTGCGAGGCGAGCCCCCGCGCCACATCGAGGGCGTAGCGCGGGTCGGTGCTGCGCGGGAATCCGGCGCTGAAGACGAAGGCCCCCGGCACCCCGCCCATCGCGGCGATGTCGCTCAGATTGACCGCCAGCACCTTGCGTCCGAGCAGGTCGCCCGGCGTCCAGGCCGATCGGAAATGGATTCCGTCGGTGAGGAGATCGGTCGTCAGGAGCGTGTGCAGTCCCTGAGAGGCCGGAAGGACCGCGGCGTCGTCGCCGATGCCCAGGACGGACCGCTGTGCAACTCCGCGACCCGGCCGCGCCAGGCGGGCGACCTCGTGGATGAAGCCTTTCTCGGTGAGGCGCTCCAGTCGTGCCATGGACCGGGCCCGCTAGATGGCTATCGGGCGCTCCGTGCCGACGCGCTGCTGGCCGCTGCGCCGGGCCATCGCCTCGGTCAGGGCGATGGCGAACACCTCGGTCACGTCCGACACGAAGCAGAACTTGAGGTTCTTGCGGAAGAGCTTCGGGACCTCCTCCAGGTTCTTGCGGTTCGCCTCGGGGAGGATGACCGTGTCGATGTTGGCCCGCCGCGCCGCCAGGACCTTCTCTTTCACGCCGCCGATCGGCAGGACGTTGCCGCGCAGGGTGATCTCGCCGGTCATGGCCACGCTGCGTCTCACCGGGCGGTTGGTGAGCACCGAGATGATGGCCGTCGCCATGGTGATGCCGGCCGACGGTCCGTCCTTCGGGATCGCCCCTTCCGGCACGTGGACGTGAACGTCCAGGTCGCCGAAGGCATTCATGGCGACGCCCAGCTCGGACGCCTTGGAGCGCGCGTACGACAGCGCCGCCTGGGCCGACTCCTTCATGACGGTGCCCAGGTGGCCGGTCAGGATCAGCCGTCCCTTGCCGGGCATCGTCGTCGCCTCGACGAACAGGATCTCGCCGCCGGCCGCAGTCCAGGCGAGCCCGGTCGCAACACCGATCTGGTTGTTGATCAGGGCCATCTCCGGGGTGACGCGCGGGACGCCGAGCAGCTCTTCAGCCCGGACGGGCGTGACCTTGTAGGGGCCGCCCTCTCCCTCCGCGACGCGGCGCGCCAGCTTGCGGCAGACCTTGGCGATCTCGCGCTCGAGGTTCCTGAGACCCGCCTCGCGTGTGTACTTCGAGATGATCGTCAGGATGGCCTTGTCGGGGAACGAGACCTGCGCCTCCGATAGCCCGTTCTCCTCGACCTGCTTCGGGATCAGGTGCCGTTTGGCGATCTCGACCTTTTCCTCCTCCGTGTAGCCGGAGAGGCTGATCACCTCCATGCGGTCCCGGAACGCCGGCTGGATCGGGTCGAGGAGGTTGGCGGTGGCGACGAACATGACGTTCGACAGGTCGAACGGCACGTTGAGGTAGTGGTCGCGGAACGAATAGTTCTGCTCCGGGTCGAGGACCTCGAGGAGGGCGGACGAGGGGTCGCCGCGGTAGTCGGAGCCGATCTTGTCCACTTCGTCCAGCATGAACACCGGATTGTTGGACCCCCCCTGGCTGATCCCCTGGATGATGCGTCCCGGCATCGACCCGACGTAGGTGCGCCGGTGGCCGCGTATCTCCGCCTCGTCGCGGATGCCGCCGAGGGAGATGCGCACGAACTTGCGGCCGAGCGCCCGGGCGATCGACCGGCCGAGCGACGTCTTGCCGACGCCCGGCGGGCCGAGGAAGCACAGGATAGGGCCGCGCATCTTCTTCTTCAGCTTGCGCACCGCCAGATATTCCACGATGCGTTCCTTGATCGTCTCCAGACCGTAATGATCGGCGTCGAGGATTTCCTGCGCCTTCTTGAGATCGAGAGCGTCCTTGGTCTGCTGCGACCAGGGGAGGTTCACCATCCAGTCGAGGTAGTTGCGCACCGTGGCCGTCTCGGCCGAGTCGGGGTGCATGCGCTCCAGCTTGTTGATCTGGCGCTCGACCTCCTCGAAGACCTTGGCGGGCATCTTCGCCTTGCGCGCCTTGTCGCGGAACTGCTCGACCTCCTCCGCCAGGTCGTTCCCCTCCCCGAGCTCGTTCTGGATCGCCTTGAGCTGCTGTCTCAGGAAGTACTCGCGCTGCGATTTGTCGATCTCCTCGCGCGCGTGCGTGTTGATCTCCTGCTGCATGTTCAAAAGCTCGAGCTCCTTGTTCAGGAGGTCGTTGACCTTCTTCAGACGCGCCACCGGATCGACCATCTTGAGGACCGTCTGGGCATCCTCGATTTTGAGGTCCAGATTGCTGGCGACCAGGTCCGCGAGCCGGCCGGGGTCCTCCAGGTTGCTGGCGATGACCATGACCTCGGACGAAATCGCCTTGCCCAGCGAGGCGCTCTTCTCGAGGGATTTCTTCACGGTCCGCAGCATCGCTTCCTGCTCCATCGTCGCCTTGACCTGCGGCTCGACGATGCGGGTCAGGGTCGCGGTCGTGAACTGCTCGCCGCGCATGAAATCGTCCACCTTGGCGCGGCACACCCCCTGGACCAGGACGCGGATGCGGCCGTCCGGCAGCTTCAGCATCCGCATGATCACGCCCACCGTCCCCACATTGAACAGGTCCCGCTCGCTCGGCTCCTCGACCTTGCTGTCCTTCTGGGACACCAGGAGGATCATCCGGTTGTCGGCGAGCGCCTGGTCGACCGCCCGGATCGATCGCTCCCGGCTGACCGACAACGGCACGATGATGAACGGGTAGACCACGATGTCGCGCAGCGGCAGGACCGGGAGCTCCTTCGGGACCCTGAGCTGGTCCTCGGGGACCTCTACGGGCTGGCTGCTCATGGGCGCTCCCCGATCTTGATCGTGATGGGCAGCTCTTCGCCGCGCTTGTCGGGCACCTTCGGGAAGGCGATCCGGAGGACCCCTTCCGCAAGCTCCGTCCTCGCCTTGTGCGTGTTGACCGGCGACGAGATGTGCACCACCCGCTTGAATTTCCCGAACGCCCGCTCCATGGAGTGGTATTTGGCGCCCTTGGCGCTCTCGGTGCGCTTCTTCTCGCCCCTCAGGATGAGGTTGTTGCCGTTGACCGCCAGGGTCAGGTCCTTGAGGGGGACCCCCGGCACCTCGAACCGGACCACCAGCTCCTCGGGGGTCTCGTAGACGTCGGCGGCCGGCAGCCACTCGCCGGTCCCCTCGCTCCCCGACGACTTCAGCTCGAGGAGGTTATCGAACAGACGGTTAATTTCGCTCTGGATGCGGCTGATCTCGACGAAAGGGCCAATGTCGGCCATGGGGGACCTCCCATGCGGATTCGGGGCTCAATATAGTGACGCCCGGGGGTACCTGCAAGGGAGCAGGCTACTTCCTCTGCTCCAGCAGGTCGTTCAGCACCTTCATGAACTGGTCGACGTCCTCGAACTGCCGGTAGACGCTGGCGAACCGGACGTAGGCGACCTTGTCCAGCTCCCTCAGGCGGTCCATGACCTGCTCGCCGAGCTTCACCGTCGGGATCTCCCGCTCGGGGGCCTCCTGGACCATCTGCTCGATCTCGTCGGCCACCCTCTCCAGCGCGGCGGGCGAAACCGGGCGCTTCTCGCAGGCCTTGCGCAGCCCCCCCAGGACCTTGTTGCGATCGTACGGCTCGCGCGTGCCGTCCTTCTTGACCACCATGAACGGGATCTCGTCGATGCGCTCGTAGGAGGTGAAGCGGCGGCCGCACGACAGGCATTCCCGTCGACGACGGATCACCAGGCCGTCCTTCCCCTCGCGCGAATCGACCACCTTGTCCTCGATGTGCGCGCAGAAGGGACATCTCATGGCGTCCTCGAGATGGTGGCCATCTTCCGGACTTCCGCGGGGCGCACTCCGCCGTGCCACATGAAGATGAGTCCAAGCGCGATGGTCGGCAGGAGCGTGATGGCGTGCAGCATGACCGCCGCCGCCCCGGCGCTGGCCTCGGGGACGCCCCAGAATCCGCTGAGGGAGATCTGGCACAGGAACTCGTAGGGGCCGACTCCTCCGGGCGTCGGCATGACGATCCCCAGGCCGAGCGGTACGATCAGCAGAAACATGTCGGTGAATCGCAGCCGCAGATCGAACGCGCGGATGCCCATGAGCACCGACGCGTCGATGACCAGCCACATCAGGAACGACAGGGCGATGCTCTGCAGGAGCTGCTTCTTCCGCTTGATGATCCCCAGCCCGGCGATCATCTTTTCGACGATCTCCGTCAGACGTGCCGCCGCGCCGCCATGACGCCGGCCGTGCAGGGCCTTCATCACCCGCATGACGAAGTTCGGGAACAGGACGAGCACCAGCACGAGCGGCAGGGCGACCGCGACGAGGAGGGCCGTGGCCACGATCGCCTTGGTCAGGTAGACCGACGCCTCGTGCTCGGCGCCGCCCCCCTTCCGGGGGGAGACCAGGGCCGAGCCGCGTGCCGTCAGGACGAACACCGCCAGGAGCGCCATGACCGTCATGACGTCGAACAGTCTCTCCAGGGCCACGGCGGCGATCGACGCCGTGGCGCTGATCTTCTCGCGGCGTGCGAGGAGCACCGGACGCGCCACCTCCCCCAGCCGGAACGGCACGATGAACGAGATCATGAACCCGATGAACATCGTGGAGGTCAGGTTGTACATCCCGATCCCCTTCTTGACCGGCGCCATCAGGACACGCCAGCGCCAGGCCCTGATCAGGTAGGCGAGGAGGGTGAGGGCCACGCTGAGCAGGATGAGCCCGGGGCTCGCTTCGCGCAGGCTCCGTGTCGCCGCCCGGACGTCGAAGCGCCGCGCGAAGAAGAAGAGACAAGACAGCGTCAGCAGAAGACTGACGATGATTCGGAGGGCCGGTTTCACCGCGCTGGGCATCCGGAGCGCGCCCTGTCGTCCGCGCGCGAAGCGGGCACGCCTCAGCCTGCGCGCCGGGCGCAATATACCGGAAGCCGCCGAACGAAGTCCATAGCGGGAAGCGTCCGGGCGGCGGAAGCGATCAGCGGGACGGCCGGACGGTGAAGCCGGCCAGCTCGGTGGCGATCGACTGCGCGTGGCCGCGCAGGCCCTCGAGGGCCTGCCGCAGCCGTTCGGCGGCGGCGAGGTTGGAGGCGATCGACGAGGAGACGGCGGCCAGCCCCTTCAGGAACTGGTCGGAGGTCTCGGCCTGGTCCGACGTGG
Organism: Candidatus Dormiibacterota bacterium; assembly: GCA_035635555.1. Classification (NCBI taxonomy): domain Bacteria; kingdom Bacillati; phylum Candidatus Dormiibacterota; species Candidatus Dormiibacterota bacterium. Next base: position 103,008 of record DASQAT010000006.1, on the reverse strand, counting down.
CCCGGTGGATCGCGGCGATCATGCCGCTGACGTTTCCGATGGCGTGCGTGACGGAGCGGGAGCCGCGCGTCTGCTCGGCGGTGGCGCGCTTCACGTGCCCCGACATCTCGCGCATGTTCTCCACAGCCGACATGATCTGCTCCGAGCCGAGCATCTGCTCGCCGGTCGCCTTCTTGATCTGGGCCGCCATCTCGCGCACCTTCTCGACAGAGGCGCCGACAATCAGCCTGAAGCTCGCCTGATCGCGGGCCGCCTCGGCGATCTCGCCGACCCGGCCGGAGGACTGGCGCGCCGACTCCAGGATCTCCTTCAGCATCCTGCCCGCCTCGCGGGAGCGCTCGGACCCCTCCTCGACGCGGGCCATCCCTTCCTGCATGGCCTGCACCGCCCGCCCGGTCTCCGACTGGAACGAGGCGATCAGATTTTCGATCTCCTTCGCGCTCGTGGCGGTGCGCTCGGCGAGCTGCCGGATCTCCTCCGCCACGACGGCGAAGCCGCGGCCGTGCTCCCCGGCCTGCGCCGCGATGATGGCGGCGTTGAGCGCCAGGAGATCGGTCTGCTCCGTGACCTCCTGGATGACGTTCAGGATCAGCCCGATCTCCTGCCCCTTCCGGCCGACCGACTCGATGACCTTCCGGGTCTGGGAGACGCTGCCGTAGATGCCGTCCATCCCCTCGATCGTGTGCACGACGGCGCGCATCCCCTTCTCGGCGTTGCCTGCCACGAGCTCCGAGATCGCCTTGCTGTCGGCGGCGTTGCGCTCGACCTGCTCGATGACCTTCCCCATGCGGGACATCGCCTCGGAGGTCTCGGCCACGAACTGGTTCAGGAGCTCGACGTTCCGGTCGATCTCCTTGATCGATCCGACCACCTCCTCGGTGGTGGCCGCCGTGTCCTCGACCGACATCGTCAATCCGTCGGCGTGGCCGGCCACCTCCTCGATCGTGGCGACCATCGCCAGGATCGAGGACGTCGATTCCTCGGAAGAGGCCGACAGACCGCTCACGCTCGAGACCACGTTGCGCGCCGAGCGTGTCAGCGACTCCGCGGTCGCCACGGCGGCCTGAACGACCGCCTGCTGGGAGGCGGTCCCCGCCACGACCGTGGCCGCCGAAGACTCCGACCCCTGCACCAGGTCGGTCACCCGCCTCGACTCCTCGCGCAGGCGATGGATGGTCCCCTCCAGCCGGTCTCCGAGCGCGTCGATCGCCCGCCCGATCGAGGCGATCTCGGCGGCGGCTCCACCGGCCTCGCTGCGCCGGCCGAGATCCCCCGCCTCCAGGCCGGAGGCGACCGACACCAGGTCCCGGGCGGGCCGCAGGACGAGACGGCGCGTGAGCACCTGGGCCAGGAGCATTCCTCCGAGAACCACCGCGAGCCCGAGAAGGGATCCCTGCACGGCGAAGGATTGACGCGCGTCGTCGACGGGGGCCGCGCCGAAGGCTACCCGGACGTCACCGATGTAGCCTCGGCCGACCGCCACGTGTTGAACGAGTCCGCGTTCCGCAGCGGCGGCACCCAGGCGCGGGGCGGCGCCGGCCGATCGGGGGCCCAGACCGGTCTCGTCCGAGCTCCCCTGGACTCCGCCCGGGCGGCCCTGAGTCTCCGCCCCGCTCCTTCCCGCCGCGAACGGGGAAGACTCGAGAGGACGTGTCGGAATCTCGATCGGAAACGTGAAGAGGAAGAGCGGTTCGCCGCCGAGACCGACGATTCGATCCCCCTGGTCCGACGGAGCCACCGGCAGACTGCGCGCCGCATAAATCGGCCGGGCTCCCGCGGCGCCCGCCTCGAGCACCACGGCCCCGTCCCGGTCCACGATCCCGGCATACACCAGATCGCCGTCACCCACCACCTGCTCGAGGACCGTCTTGAGCCTCTCGAGGCCGCCGTTCTCTTCCGCTCCCGCCGCCGCGACCGCCAGGATCCGGGTCAGGCCGATCCCCCGCTGGCGCATCGAGCCGAAGGCGTGTCGTTCGATGGTGGCCGTGCCGCTCACGATGAGGATGGCGCCCAGCAGCCCGAGAAGAAGACCGGTCCCGGCGACCAGCGCGGGGCCGAGGGCGTGCCCGGATCCCGGGCCCCGGCCGACCCTCGCTGTGGCGCTGCGCTCTCCGGCCATCCTGAGGCTCCGTCGTCCCTTACGTTCCCGGCGCCGGCGGCCGGACACACTTCAGGCAGGGCACGACGGGCGTCAATATAGGGTCCGGCCCCCGGGGGCGCCATCCGTGGGGAGGTGTCCGGGAACCGGGTGGTAAAAAGATGATAAAGGCGCGCCGGGGCGGCGGGACCGTCGAGAGCGGGTCAGGTCTCCGCGAGCGGAAGCCGCGGATAGCCGGGGGGCGGTGCGCCTGAAAGCCACGGTGTCCTCTGGCGGCGCCCATGGAGGCGCGCCAGGCGGCGCTTCCATGCGAACAGCGGGGCGTGGGCAGGATCGCGGACGAATTCCGGGACGATCTCCAGTGGGTCAAGGAGGGACGCCGCCGCGATATCGGCGAGCGTCATCCGATCCCCCACCAGGAACCCGGTCGGCGCGATCGCGGCCTGCAGCTCGCCGAGCAACCGGCGCAGCCTCTCCCGGCTCTCCTGCAGCTCGCGCGGAAAGATCTTGAACTTGCGACGCACGCGCGGCTCGACGAGGCGCAGCAGGAGGGGATTCAGCCAGCGCTTCGGCGGGCGGGGCCAGAGGATGGTCCCCACGAGGAGGGCCGGATTCTCGAGCGCCACCTCGTAGGCGACGCGCCGGGCGTCGGGTCCGAGCCACTCGTCGCACTTCGTCTGCAGGGCGAGGACGGACTCCCGGGCCCGCGTCTCGCGCGGCAGGAGCGGTGGACCCGGGTGTGTCTCCTCGAGGTGAGAGGCGATGGCGCCGGACCCGGCGATCACGCGGGCGCCGTCCTTGAGGACCGGAACGTCGCCGCGCATTCCGAGATCGATCACCTGCCGCCTGGTGAACGGGTTGACCCGCACGATCGTGTGCGGCAGGCCCTTGTAGTCGAGACAGAAGCGCGCCTTCTCGCAGAAGTGCGACCAGAAGATGTCGTACAGGACGAGCGTCATAAGGCGTGCTCCGCGCGTTGACCGGGCGCGTGTCGCGATGATACAAGACCCTTTACATGGATTACGGGTTGAAGGGACAGGTCGCCATCGTGACGGGAGGATCCCGGGGCATCGGCAGGGCCGCGGCGGCGGCCCTTCTGCGCGAAGGCGCCTCGGTCATGCTGGCGTCGCTGCGCAAGGACTCGCTCGATGCCGCGACGCGGCAGCTGGCTTCCCTCGGCAGGGTCGAGTCCCTGACCTGCGACGTCACGTCGGAGGCGGACGTGAAGCGTCTCGTCCAGGAAACGGTGCGGCGCTTCCGACGGCTGGACGTGATGATCGCCAACGCGGGCGTCGCCGACCCGTACAAGAACCTGGCCGACACGACGGTCGCGGAGTGGGACCGGATGATCGCCATCCACCTGCGCGGCACGTTCCTGTGCGGTCGCGAGGCGGCGCGCGCCATGCGCGACGCGAAGGTCTCCGGCCGGATCGTGACCCTCTCCTCGACATCCGCCTTCGAGTGCGATCCCCTGGGAGGCAGCTACAACGCGGCCAAGGCGGGAATCGTGGGTCTGACGCGCTCGATGGCCATCGATTTCGCCGAGTTCGGCATCCGCGTGAACAGCGTCGCGCCCGGCTGGATCTACACCGACATGTCCACGGCCGATCTGCCGCCGCGCGGCACGCCGATCGAGAACCTCGGTGTCCTCAGGCGCGCGGGAGAGGCGGACGAGGTCGCCGCGGCGATCCTGTTCCTGGCCTCGAGCGCCTGCCCGTTCATGACCGGGACGACGCTGTTCGTGGACGGCGGCCAGATGATCGTGGCCCCCAAGATGCGCTGGTGATCGACGACGCGCGTTCCACTCAATCCGCCGAGCCGCCGCCGTCGACGACCAGGGCCGAGCCGGTCATGAACGACGAGTCGTCGGTCGCCAGGAACAGGACGGCGCGGGCGATCTCTTCCGGCTTGCCGATGCGGCCGAGCGGCCGGTTCGCCGCCCCCTGCAGGTACTGCTCCCAGGTCTGACCGCGCTGCTTGGCGTCCTCGGGGAGCATCGGGGTCTCGACGTCGCCCGGACAGATGCAGTTAACGCGGATTCCGTGGCGGCCGTGGTCGATCGCCATCGCCTTGGTGAGCAGGACCACGCCCCCCTTCGAGGCGCAGTAGGCCGCGGCCGCGTCCCCCCCGACCAGGCCCCAGCCGCTGCTGTTGTTGACAATCACGCCCGCGCGCCTCTCGATCATGTGGGGCAGGGCGTATTTCGACATCAGGAACGTCCCCTTCAGGTTCACGTCCAGCGTCTGGTCCCACTCCTCCTCGGGGCAGTCGGGGACGGTGCGCGGGAAGAACACGCCGGCGTTGTTGAACAGGAGATCGATCTTCTTGAACGTCTTGATCGTCTCGTCCACGGCGTGCCTGCAGTCGGAGGCCAGGCGCACGTCCGAACGGATGAAGACCCCCTCGCCGCCCGCGTTCTTGACCTCGTGCAGGACGACGCGGCCGCGCACTTCGTCGCGGCCCGTGAGCGCCACCTTCGCCCCTTCGCGCGCGAACAGCACCGCCGTCGCCCGGCCGATGCCCGATGTTCCCCCGGTGATGAGCGCCACCTTCCCCTCCAGCCGCATCGTCTTTCTCCTCCTACCCGGCCACGAACCCGCCGTCCACGATGAGCGGCGCCCCGCTCACGAACGAGGAAGCGTCCGAGGCGAGGTAGAGCGCCGCCTGCGCGATGTCCTCCGGCCGCGCCACGCGGCGGAGCGGCACCTGCGCCGACTCCTGCAGGAACCGGTCGAGCGGCTCGCCGAGCATGCCCGCCTCGCTCCGCAGCATCGGCGTGTCGGTGTCGCCGGGGCAGATGCAGTTCACCCGGATGTTCTGAGCGCCGTGGTCGAGCGCCATCGCCTTCGTCAGGATGACCACCGCCCCCTTCGACGCGCAATAGACCGCACCGCGCGCCCCCCCCACGAGCCCCCAGTTCGAGGCCGTGTTGATGATGACACCCCCGCCGGAGCGCGCCATGACCGGGACGGCGCGGCGCGACAGGAGAAACACCGACTTGACGTTCACCTGCATGACGCGGTCCCAGTCCTCTTCGCTCGTCTCGAGGAGCGTGGCCCGCCTGATGATGCCGGCGTTGTTGAACAGGATGTCGAGCCGTCCGAAACGCTCCGTGCTCTGCTGGATGGCGCGTTCGGCGTCCGCGTCCTTCGTCACGTCGCCGTGCACGAAGATCGCCCGGCCCCCCTCGTCTTCGATCGCCCGGGTCGCCGCCAGGCCCCCCTCTTCATCCCGATCGAACAGGACGACCGCGGCCCCTTCGCGACCGAACAGGAGGGCCGTGGCCCGCCCGATTCCCGAGGCGGCGCCGGTGATCACCGCGACCTTGTCCCGCAGGACCCCGGCAGCCGCCGGCGCGCCGCCGTTCCCGGACCTCATCGAAACACCGCCGCGCACCCCCGGAACATGCTAGCGGCTCGCCAGGCCGCCGGCGGTCTCGCCGCCGTCGATGATGAAGACCTGGCCCGTGAAGTAGGCGCCGTCCTCGGAGGCCAGGTAGGCGAACAGGCCGGCGATCTCCTCGGGAGTGGCGTGCCGTCCGAGCGGAATCTTCCGGTTGACCTCCTCGAGCATGGCGTCGGTGTACTCCGCCTTCTGCATCGGTGTCAGCACGTACCCGGGGGCGACGGCGTTGACGCGCACGCCCGGCGCCAGCTCCAGGGCCATCGACTTCGTCAGCTCGATCACGCCGGCCTTGCAGGCGTTGTAATCGGCGTACTGGCGGTGCCCGACGATGCCGTTGGTCGAGGCGGTCATCAGGACGACGCCGCCTCCTCGTTCCACCATGTGCCGGGCCGCAGTCTGCGCGACATAGAACACCCCGGTCAGATCGACGCCGACGACACGGTCCCATTCCTCCGGGGTGATGTCCAGGAACGAATGCCGGATGCTGATACCGGCGTTGTTGATGAGAACGTCCACGCGCCCCATCAGACGGACCGCCTCGGCGAAGGCGGTCCGGACATCGGCCAGCCGGCTCACGTCGGCGGTCAGGACCCCCGCGAGACCCGGCAGGCTCTTCCGGATCGCCTCGTTCCCCCGCGGATCCCGGTCGAGGATGCACACCCACGCCCCCTCGTCCAGGAAGCGGGCCGCTGTGGCGGCCCCGATGCCGCTCGCCCCTCCGGTGACCAGGACTCCCTTCCCCTTCAGCCCTCGCATCCTCTCCCCCGGACCGTCCTCGACGGCCGGTATCATAGTACGGAGACGCGCCTCTCCGCCCCTTCCGTCCGGCCCGGGACTATGTCAGGATGACCGCTCAACTATGGCCTCGATCTCCAGAACCCGTCTCGCCGCGCTCATGGAGCGTGAGACCAGGCGCTTCGTCGAGGAGCACCCCCGGTCGAGCCTCCTGTTCGATCGCGCCCGCGCCTCGCTCCTCGGCGGCGTGCCGATGAACTGGATGGTGCGCTGGTCCGGGCCGTTCCCTCTGTTCGTCCGTGAGGCTCGCGGGGCCCACTTCACCGACGTGGACGGTCACCGCTATCTCGATCTGTGCCTGGGGGACACCGGCGCCATGACGGGTCACTCGCCGGAGCCGGTGGCCGAGGCGGTGGCGGCGCAGGTGCGCCGGGGGATCACCTTCATGCTGCCGACGGAGGACGCGATCGTCGTGGGGGAGGAGCTCAAGCGGCGGTTCGGGCTGCCGTTCTGGCAGATCGCCATGACCGCCACGGACGCCAACCGCTTCGCCATCCGCCTGGCGCGCGGCATCACCGGGCGGAGGCTCGTCCTGGTGTTCAACGGCTGCTACCACGGCACGGTGGACGAGACCTTCATCTCGCTGTCGAACGGCGCGACGGTGCGGAAGAAGAGCTCCTTCGGGCCTCCTGTAGACCCGGCCCTGACGACGCGCGCCATCGAGTTCAACGACGTGCCGGCGCTCGAGAAGGCGCTTCTCCCCCGCGATGTGGCGTGCGTGCTGGCCGAGCCGGCGATGACCAACGTCGGGATGATCCTCCCCGACCCGGGCTACCACGACGCGCTGCGCGAGATCACCCGGCGCACCGGGACCCTTCTGGTCATCGACGAAACCCACACCATCTGCGCCGGTCCCGGCGGGTACACGGCCGCCCACGGCCTCCTGCCCGACATGCTGACGATCGGCAAGCCCATCGCCGGCGGCGTTCCGGCCGCCGCGTACGGGGTGAGCGGGGACCTCGCGGAGCGCGCAGCGGCCGGCATCCGCGTGGAGGACTCCGACGTCAGCGGCATCGGCGGGACGCTCTCAGGAAACGCGCTCGCCCTCGCCGCCATGCGGGCGGCCCTGGAGCGCGTCCTCACGCCGGAGTTCTACCACCGGACGATCCCCCTGGCGGAGCGCTTCGTCGCGGGGGTCGAGGAGACGATCCGCTCCTCCGGTCTGCCGTGGCACGTCGTGCGTCTCGGCAACCGCGCCGAGTACCAGTTCCGCCCCACGCCGCCCCGGAACGGCTCCGAGGCCGAGGCCGCCATGGATCTCGACCTCGACCGCCTCCTGCACCTCTACTGCCTGAACCGGGGCATTCTCATGACTCCCTTCCACAACATGGCGCTCATCGCCCCGGACACGACACCCGAGGACATCGATTCGCACACGCGCACGTTCGCCGAGGCGGTGCGGGAGCTCTGCGGCTGAGCCGCGCTACCCTGGTCCGCTCACAGCGAGTTGAGGAACGTGATGAGCGCGCTCTTGTCCGCGGTGCTCAGGCTCCCGTAGTTGAAGATGACCGGTCCCGCCTCGCCCGCGTGGCGGAGGATCGCCTCGTTGCGCGTGAGGCTCAGGCCGTCGTGCATCAGTCGATCCCGTGTGCGCAGACCCCACAGCGGCGCCGTCCGCACCTTGTTGCGCGTGGACGGCCCGCCGTTCTGGACGATCCCGTCGCCGGTGCCGACGTTGTGCAGGAGGAAATCGCCGAACGGATGTATCGTCCTGCCGCCGAGGGCGGGCGGCACGGTGAACGCCCCCTGGTTGATCACGGTGCCCGCCGGAGCGGTCGTGATGCTCCTCACGTGGCAGACGTCGCAGCCGATCAAGGTGAAGAGCTGGTCGCCGCGCCGGGCATCCGCGGTGGCGCCGAGCGCCTCGTCCCGCGGCGGCGCCTTCGTCGAGCGCATGAACCGCGCGAAGGCTTCGACGTCCTCGCCGTCATTCTCGGGATCGCTCGCGCGATCGAAGGCGTCCACGGGATCGCCGTTGGAGCTGTTCTCGACAGGCTGAAGCGGGCTGGTGATGCCCATCTCGTTGAGGTAGGCGTCGGCGGAGAAGGACAGCAGGCTGGCGTGCTGGTTCTTCCAGCCGAAGCGTCCCCCGCGCAGACGGTTGCCGGCCTCGAGAACCGGCACCTGGATGAACTGCCCGCGCATCCCCGCCGGCTGCCGGTTCGAGATCGCCACCAGAGTGTTGCTGTCGATGCACTCGACGAAGCCGTCCCCCAGCGTGTTCAGAGAGGCGCGGAATGACCGCACTTCGTTCCCTCCGAGCACCCGTTCCTGGATCGACGGATCGATGGCGCGGTCGCTGATCAGCGACCCTCCGGGGTGATTGACGAACAGCAGGCCGTCGAAGTGGCCGGCCCGCAGCTCCGTGACCTGGCTGATCGCGCCGGTCACGGGATTCTGGTGGCACTCCGCGCAGGCCTGGGCGTTGTAGACCGGGCCCAGGCCGTCGTCGATCGTCTCGCGCTCCTCGAAGGTCCCGCGATCCAGGTCGAACTGCGTCTGGTTCGCGAAGCCGTTGGTCTGATCGTCGAAGCCGGTCGGGGCCTCGGCGGGTCCGGACTGCGTGAACGCGAGGGTCACCGCGAGGGTGGCCGATAAGACCGACAGCAGGTGACGGCGATTCATGTCGGGTCCTCCTCCCTGCACCCCGGCCCGCCGCCGCGAGGAAAGCGGGCTTGCGTCGCAACTCCCGTCCGTGCGTTCTCGAGGTGTACCGGAAATATCGGCGCGTGAGATCGGGATTCAAGCGAACGGGCGCAGGTGACGAATTTGATCACGGCGGAGCGCCGGGAACGTCGCCGGAATGCCGAGATCCGCGGCGCGCGCGTCGGGAAACCACGCAGCCCGGCCGCCGGAGAGCGTCGCGACACGGCGGACCCCGGTCTCTCTCCTATGGAATGGAGACGAGACTTCATACGCCTGCCGGGGGACGCGACATACGCGCGGGGCCCGCCCGGAATCGCCCACGCCCCCCCGATCCACCCTCGAAAATTCCTTGCCCGGCCCCTCCCGGGCGTCGTATATTCCCGGCCACAATCGACTGCGCGCGGCGCACGACTTTGAAACATATCAGGCTCACGCGGGGCGGACGGCCGTCCCCTCCAGGATGAGAGAGGTGCAACATGTCAGTCTTGGCCGGCTTCCCGGACAGGTATCGTCGATCTGCGCTCCTGGGACTGCTTCTCGTGGTCACCGCCGGCGCGGCGGTCGGGCTCTCGCGGGGCGCGGCGGCGCAGTCGCCCGCCGCCGGTGCCGCGGCCCCCGGCGCTCATGACCTCGATAGCCGCCTCGCCGCGGCGCTGACCCGGGCCGGGTTCACCGGCCGCACCGAGTCCAAGCTGGAGGCGCGGCTCGGCCGTCCGATCGATTCGAAACGCGCCGACCTCGGCCGGCTTCTCTTCTTCGACAAGATCCTGGGCCTGCACGACGACAACTCCTGCGCAGGATGCCACGCCCCGGCGTTCGGGTTCGGCGACTCCCAGAGGATGGCGATCGGCGTCCAGAACAACGGCGTCGTCGGCCCGGACCGCCACGGTCCGCGCAACCAGAGGCGCTCGCCCCTGGTCGCCAACACCGCCTTCTATCCGGCGCTGATGTGGACGCCGCGCTTCGTCGCGGTCTCCGGCGATCCCTTCGATGGCTCGCTCGGATTCAAGTTCCCGCCGCCCGAGAACGTCGTGACGGGAGTGCCGACGCTCCTGGCGTCGCAGGGCTCGCTTCCGTCCACCGAGCTGGTGGAGATGGCGGGATTCAACGGCATCGCGGCCAACCCCGGGCCCTTCGGCCCGCGTCATTACCAGTTCGACGACGGCCTGGGACAGCCCCTTCCGGCGCCGGACGGGACCGGCTTCCACAACTTCCCGATCCAGGCCGCAGTCAACGCGCGGCTCAACGCGAACGCAACCTACCTGGCTAAATTCGGCGAGGTGTTCAACGGTGGAGTCCCACTCCCCGCCGGAGGAATCACGATCGACATGCGCCGACTCGCCATCGCCGAATTCCAGACGAGCCTCAAAGCCGCCAACGCGCCGCTCGACCGCTACGCGCGCGGCGAGACCGGCGCCTTGACGACCGGGCAGAAGCGCGGGGCGCTCCAGTTCTTCGGCAACGCCGGCTGCGTCGCCTGCCACGCGGTGGGGGGCGGCTCGAACGAAATGTTCAGCGACTTCAAGCCGCACCGCATCGGCGGACCCCAGGTGGCGCCGGTGTTCGGCGTCGGGACCGGCGACACCATCTTCGACGGCCCGGGCGAGAACGAGGACTTCGGCTTCGAGCAGACCGAGGGGGATCCGGCACTGCGCTACATGTTCCGCACGGCGCCGCTGCGCAATCTCAAGGTCGCCCCCGGCTTCTTCCACAACGGCGCTTTCGGCACGCTGGAGGCGGCGATCGCGCACCATCTCGACGTCGATCGCTCCCTGCGCCGCTACGATCCGGCCGCCAACAACCTGCCGGCCGACCTGATTCCGGGCCCGTTCAAGGGGATTCTCCAGGCCGGAATCGACGCGCTTCTGCAGAAACCGATCCGGCTCACCGACGACGAGTTCCGCGACCTGGTGGATTTCGTGCGCGAGGGCCTGTTCGATCCGCGCGTGCTCGATTTCTGCGACCGCGTGCCCGACTCGGTCCCCAGCGGCATGTCGCTGCAGCTGTTCGAGGGATGCAGGTGAGACGCCCGCGATCGGCCGGCCGATGCGCGTCCTGAGGGCCGGCCTGACGGCCCTCGGTCTGGCAGGCTCGGGTTCCGGTGGCGGGGGCTGTCTGTGTCGCGCTCCTCGTGCCTCGAAGCTGAATGCGACCGATGTGCGGCAACAGGAGGAAGCCCAGCCCGATGGCCGGGACCATGTATCTGGCGATCGAGAGGACCAGGATCGTCAGCCCCCAGAAGTAGGCGAGCACGAGCCACACTGCGGAAGCCAGGCGCCGCCGCGCCCCACCACGTCTCCAGGCGAACCAGGTGGCGAGGAGGATCGCGCCGGCATAGACCGACTGGATCAGGAGTGTCGCAGATTCGAACCGCCCGCTGTCCGTCGCGTACCAGCTCCGGGCGGCCTTCAGCGCCACGAGCTCCAGCGCGGCCCGAGGGCGGGCCAGCGACTCCTGGAGGATCACGACCACGGCGTTCGAGACGGTTACGAACTCATCGCGCCGGGACAGGAACGTGGACATCAGGCTCTCGACGTCGCCGGGCAGCGGGAGGCCAGGGTGGTGGACCTTGTCCGGATTCACGGCGTAGGTCCAGCCGTCCAGGACGCTCGCCGGGCTGCCCGCGCTCAGGGGCACCCACCGGCCGGTCGTCCTCCACGCGAACGCCTCCCACGGAACGACCAGGGTCGCATTGCCGAGAAGCAGCGCGACGGACAGGACGATGCGGTGACGCCCCCCCGATCCCGACCTCACGAGCCAGATCAAGGACACGAGCAGGATTCCCAATCCGGCTCCGATCGGCCGGATGAGTGAGGCGATCCCCGCCTGCGTCCCCGCGAGGAAGAACCAGAGCGCCCGGTGCCGCCGTTGGCGCCACCCCTTCACGAAGGCGAGGGCGGCCCCGAAAAACGGGATCAGGAAGGGAAGCTCGCTGCTCGGTTGCCGGGTCAGCCACAGAGCCGGCGGATAGGTGATCCAGGCGAGGGCCACCGCCAGCGCCTCACGACTGGACCACAGCCGCCGGGCGAGTCGCCGGAGCAGGACCGTCGTGATTCCGGCGCAGAGAAGGTGAAACGCCCGTATCGCCGCCTCGTCGGAGAGGTGGGTCAGGGCGGCCGCCCGGAAGACGCACGCGAGAAGGAACGGGTACCCGGGGGGATAGCGGGTCGCGGGTTCACCTGCGGAAGTGACGATTCCTCGTCCTGCGCAAAGACTGCGGGCAACGGGCTCGTAGAATCCCAGGTAGTCACCGCTCTCGTTCCGTCGCAACTCGGAGGGCAGCGCGATCCAGAGAGTCTGCGCGAGCGCGACCGTGGCCCCAAGGACGATGACATCTCGCCACGGCGCTCGGGCCGCCATCCTCGAAATTCCGGTTGACATCATGGGAGGCTCGATGTAAATCGTCCCGAGACACTCTCAGCACATCATCGATCCCGACCCGGGAGGACGTTCGCCGCATGAACGTCTGGATCTTCAACCACTACGCCGAATCCCCCGATGGATCGGCGACACGCACGTTCGAGCTTTGCCGCGCGCTCGTCAGGAAGGGCCACGAGACCACCGTATTCGCGTCGAGCTTCAGCCATTATCGCCTCAGGGAGGAACACATCGATTCCCTCCTGCGGCTGTCGCGGACGGAGGTGCGCGACGATGTCCGGTTCATCTGGCTTCGTGGCTACCCTTACGCCTCCAACGACTGGCGCCGGATCGTGAACATGATGGGATACGGCGTCCTGGCTCTGGCGCGCGCCTTGACGACGTTGCCGAGGCCGGACGTCGTCATCGGATGCTCGGTTCATCCGTGTGCGGCGCTGGCGGGTCTGACCCTCGCGCGCCTGACGGCCGCTCCCTTCGTGGTCGAGGTGCCGGATCTCTGGCCCCAGGTGCTGATCGATTTCGGCCGCATGACGCCTGGAAGCGTCCAGGCACGAGCCCTGAGGATGGCCGAAACGGTCCTGTTCACGGCGGCCGAGCGCGTCATCATGCTGTGGCGCAACACCCAGGACTACGTCAGCGGCCGGGGTCTGGACGTCGGGAAAATCGTCTGGATCCCTCATGTGATCGACCCCGCGCGTTACGAGAATCTGCCCGAGTACGTGGATCATGGGCCGCCTTTCACCGCCCTGTATCTCGGCAGTTTCGTCCAGAGCATGGCCCTGGACGTCATCCTCGACGCCGCACGCATCCTGGCGGGCAATCGTCGGGATGACGTCCGCATCGTTCTCATCGGGCACGGTTCCGACAGGGACAGGCTGGTCGCCCGCGCCCGGAGCCTGGGGCTCCGGAACGTCGAGATCCGCGATCCGATCCCGAAGTCCCGGGCTCCCGAAGCCATGGCGGCGGCCGATTGCCTGATTTGTTCGTTCAAGAATTCACCCGTGTACCAGTATGGGCTGAGCATGAGCAAGTTGTGCGACTACTTGATGTCCGGCCGGCCGATCGTGACATCCGGAGAGTCCACCTACGACCCCGTCCTCGAGGCGCACGCTGGAATCTCCGTGAAGGGCGAAGACCCTGAAGCGCTGGCGGCCGCCCTCGCATCGATGGCCGATCTGCGCTTCGACACCCGCTGCGCCATGGGCCGGCGCGGCATCGCCTGGGCGCGCGAGCATCATGATGTGAACGCCCTGGCGGACCGCCTCGAAAACGTCCTCCTGGCAAGCCTGGACGGCCATGGGGCGCCGTCGTGATCGTCGTCATTCCTACATGCCGCGGCGTGAACCTGAGGTCCCTGGCCCCTTTGATCGACCATGGCTGTCGATTCATCGTGATTGATGACACGGCAGGATCGATCCGGATCGATCATCGCCAGTTCGAGGTCTACGATCGATCGGACCGGACCCGCCTGCTCGGGAGGAACGAGATCGCCATCCCCACGGGGAACGGGGCCTGCCGGGATCTCGGGTTCTACATCGCCTGGAGGGAAGGCGACGCCGATGAAATCATCGTGGCTCTCGACGACGACTGCATCGTCGAGTCCCCCGAATTCATCAGCCGGGTCACCTCGCTCTTCGTCTCCGGGGGACGGGCCGGGATCTCGGGATCCGGAAGACACTTCAACATCTTCGATCTCTACGACGACCCGGCGATTCGATCGCAGTACCCGCGCGGGTTTCCATACTCGGCACGCGTCGATTACACGCCCTGGACGGTGGACGCCGGTGATCACGGTCCCGTCCGGATGAACCTGGGGCTGTGGACGGGGTTTCTGGACATCAACGCCGTGGATCGAATCTCGGGGGGCGCCGACGACTACCAGGATGCCGCCCTCAGGGTCGAAAACGTCGCCGTTCCCAAAGGGACGATGATCTCGGTCTGTTCGGGAAACATGCAATTCAGTCGATCCCTCATCCCCGCGATCTATCAGCTCCCGATGAATGTCGAGATCATGCCCGGGTGGAGGATCAACCGCTACGGCGACATCTGGGGGGGCTTCATTCTGAAGACGCTGATGGATCGCCGTGGGGACCGAATGAGCGTGGGACAGCCCCTGGTGCGGCACACGAGAATCGGACCCGCCGCCACGAACGTGCGTGAGGAGCATCTCGCTCACCTCGTGAACGAGCAGTTCCTCGACCTGCTCGATCGGGTCTGCGAGGAGGTTGAGCCCCAGGACTACCTCGACATGATGGATTGTCTTCGCGAGCAGTTCGCCAGGTTCTCCGGCGGGACGACGCCCGTCCTGAAGTCGTATCTCGGGGCCCTGGATCGAAGTCTTGGCGCCTGGATTTCCGCGCTTCGCTCGCGACCGCGGTGACCCTCGGGAACGCGCACGGTCACCGGGCCGCCCTGTCCCACAGTTCCGTGTAGGCACCGGCAAGCTCCGCGAGGTTCCTGGTCCGCTCACCACGCGCGTCGATCGTCCGTCTGTTGGTCCGGACGGCGAAGCGCCGAAGATCGGTCCCCTCGATCGCCTCCTGGAGACAATCCGCGAGGTGCCCCGGGTCGTTCGGGACGAACAACCGGCCGTCTCCGTTTCCGCTGATCCACTCCCGGTTGCCCGCCACGTCGGACACGACCGGGAACGCCCCGGAAGCCATCGCTTCCAGGAGAGACACGCTCGTTCCGTCCGAGTATGAGGCCGAGACATAGACATCCGCCTGCGCCAGGAGGGCCGGGAGCTCGTCCTGCGTGTAGCCGCCGCGAAACGTGACGTGGTCGACGAGCCCGCGACGCGCGACTTCGCGTTTGAGCGAGGATTCCTGCGGTCCCCCCGCGGCAAACAAGAAGCGAAACGAGACCCGCCGCGATCGCAGGATCGCAAGGGCCTGGACGATCCCCCGCGGGTTGTAGTGCGGAGACAGACTCCGTGTGCAGAGCAGCCGGACGCCGTCCTGCGGAGCCGAGGACCGATGCGTAAGGAACCGGGCCGACTCGACACCCTGGCTCAGGGTCAGGATCCTGGCAGCGGACGCTCCCAGGGAGATCAGGTCCCGCTCGAACGCGCGGGACACCTGGTTCACGAGATCCGCCCGGGTCAGGGCGTAGCGCAAGACCGCCCGCCTGACCGGGTTCCACAAGCCGTGCAGGTCCGATCCACGGGCGCTCAGGACGAGGGGATGGCATCCGGAGAACGCCGCGAGGACCCCGTTGCTGCTGACATAGTGGGCGTGGACGATGCACGGTCGAAGGGACCTCAGGATCTTCCGGACGACCGGAAGCGCCCGGAGGTATCCGAGACTTCGCAAGGTCGGGCTGAAATTCCGGCCCAGGGGAAGGTGGTTGATTGCGCCAGGCAGCCCGGCACCGAGAATACTGACGAGGTGGACCTCGTTCCCCCGTTGCGAGAAATAGTCCACGTACGGCCGGGTGAAATGAGAGTCGGAGTGCGAGACGTAGCAGATGCGCATCGGCGTGGAGGCGGCGCGCGCGGGAGCGGCTATCCCTGCCCGGGCGGCCGGGTGGGGCGCGACATTCCCCCGATCGGGGCTCTCTTGAGAGAGGGTCCCCAGATCATCCCCTTCAGAAGCCCGTTGCCGAGCCTGAATTCCGGCAGCCTCCTCGGCCGCCTGCCGCGGAGCCGGAACCTCGACCAGCCCGAAGCGAGGCGCGAGGGAAATCTCAACCCGCCATCGAGTCGGCTTCCGCTTGAAAAGGCCAGGTAGAACGCCAGCTGGAACGACTCGTAGAACCGCGCATCGGAGATCCACTTCTTCCCCACGGCGCTCTTCCAATCGGAGAATCCGCACCACCGGTCGATATCATCTTCGGGCACGCAATTCCGCTGAAGGAGCTCCGAATACAGCGGCGTGCCGATCACCGGGGAGATGATCTCGATCTGGGAGCGCCCCTCGGGGTGCAGGGCTCGCAACAGCCGGGCCATCTCGACGCGATCGTAGAGCTCGCCGGGGGTCTCCTGAGGGTAGCCGCAGGTGAAGGAGTAGGTGCCCTGCAGACCGTTCGAGGCGCACGCCCGGGCCGCCTCGATGGTATCGTCCGTCTCCTGTCCCTTCCTGATGCGGTCCAGGAACTCTCCCGAAACACCCTCGACTCCGAAGAAGACGCTCTCGAGCCCCTGGCCCGCCAGCTGGCCGGCGATGCCCGGGGCCCGAATCTCATCCGCCCGGGCATCGATACGATACCGAAGGTGCGGGAATCGTCGATGGACTCTGTCGAGCAGGTCTGTGCCGCGCTTCCGGTTTGCGAGGAAATCGTCGTCCATGAAAATCAGGGCGCGCGGCCCGTAGGACCGGACGAGATGCTCGATCTCGGCGAGGACCGCATCGATGCTCTTCGTGCGATAGCGATTGAAGCCGCGGTAGATGGCGGTGTTGTAGCAGAACGTGCACGAGTACGGACACCCCCGCGCGGTATTGACGGAGAGGAGACCCGAGGGTCGGACGTAACGAGGCATGTACTTCTCGAGGAGGTGCCAGGCGCCGATCGGCCGGCGATCGAGATCGACCGGTGGCCTGGGAGGCGTCGAATGGATCGAGCCGTCCCGCCGGTAGGCCAGCCCGCTCACCCCCTCCGGAGATGTCCTCGGACCGGAATCTCTCAGCGCGATCGCGAGCTCAGCGAGGGTCTCCTCGCCGTCGCCGCAGACCACGAAGTCCAGCTCCTTCACCTGAAGGCAGATCCGGTGATGCAGAGTGGGAAACGTGCCGCCCCAGACGACCGTGGTCGCCGGCGAACAGCGCTTGATGATTCGGGTCACCCGGATGGCGTCCAGAAGCATGCTGCCGGGCATCACCGAGATCCCCGCGATGAGCGGGGTCGTCTCCCTGAGGGCGCGCCGAAGGACGCCGAGATCATCGATGCGGAGATCGAGCACATGGACCCGGAAGCCGGCGTCGAGGAGATAGGGCGGTATGGCGACGAAGGGAAGGGGCGCCTCGAGCTCGGGCCGTCGGCTCTTGATTCTCTGCAGCCGTTGCAGCGTCGAAGGGGGCTGGACGAGAAGGATGTCGGGCATCACCGCTCCGAGCCTGCGGCCCAGGAAGATCCGTCCCGATTCGGGTTGTGCGTTGTCAGTGATGATAGGACCGACCCCGAGCGTCCGTCAAGCTTGCTCCTCGTCGCGCCGGCGGCGTATAGTCTGAGGGTGAGCGTGAGCGACTCGGGCCGGCCGGACGCGCCGTCGTCCACCGATGAGCCGCTGCACGACGCCCGGCGGGCGATGGATGCGATGAGGCGGCCCGGTCGCCCGGGCGTGGCGGATTGGCAGGCGTTTCACGCGGCTCTACGCTCCCTGACCCCGAGAACCTACGTCACGCGTTCCCTCCTGCTCTGCAACCTGGCGGTCTTCGTGGCCATGGTCCTGTCCGGGGTCAGTCCGCTGCACCCGGCATCCCGGAGTCTGATCGCGTGGGGGGCAGACTACGGACCGCTGACCGGGAGCGGACAATGGTGGCGGCTGTGGACGTCGAACTTCATCCACATCGGCCTCATCCACCTCGTCTGCAACCTCCTGGCCCTCTGGCAGGTGGGCGACCTCGTGGAACGGCTCGTGGGCAACGCCGGCTTCCTGCTCCTCTACACCCTGTCCGGGATCCTGGGGAGCCTGGCCAGCTTCTACTGGAATCCCCTCCTGCTGAGCGCCGGCGCCTCCGGGGCGATCTTCGGAGTGTATGGCGCGCTGCTCGCATGTCTGTTCCAGAACCCCGGCGTGTTCCCGCGCTCGATCCTCACGAGGCTCACCAGGAGCACGGCCCTGTTCGTGGGCTACAACATCCTCTATGGGCTGCGGGCGACCGGGATCAACCTGGTCGCCCACCTCGGTGGTCTCGCGGGCGGCCTGCTCTGCGGCCTGATCCTGGCGCGGCCCGTGAGCGAGGAGCAGGGTGCCGGCCGGTCGCGGCGCAACTGGGCTCTCGGAGCGGCGGGCGCGGTCTTTCTCGTCGCGGGCATCCTCGCGGCCCGACCCAACGACATCTCCGTCGAGCTGATGGACATCTACCGCGCCGAGGCGCAGGTGGAGGAGGTCCTCTGGGACGTCTTCCGGAAGAACGGCGGCGGGACTCTCTCGAACGACGACTTCGCCCATGCGGTCGAGCAGCAGGTGCTGCCGGCGTGGGCGGACCTCCGGGCGCGCCTCGCCCGGATTCCTGCGGGACACGGGCACCAGGCCGTATTCGCCGGTCTGCTCGATCGCTACCTGGCCACGATGCAGGACGCCGCCAGGCTCCTGATCGAGAACGCCCGCACGAACGGCGGCACGGTCACCGAGGTGAACGCCCGCCTCGAAGAGGCCGGGCGGATCCGCGGGCAGATGACGAGACTGCGATGGCGGTGAGCGGCTCCCGGCGTCACCTGACGCGCCGCATCCAGAAGCTTCCCGGCCATTCCAGCGTCCGGTCGTACGAGGGGAAGGCGCTCTCGAGGACATCGGGGCGCCCGAGATGCAGGTAGCCGGCGGCGAGGACGATCCGGAACGCCTCGTTGAACGCCAGGAAGGCCTGGAGCAGGTACTGTTCCGTCCAGAATCTCCTCTTGTCGAGCACCCAGGATCGAGGGTATTCCGACGGCAGGAAGATGTCATGCACGTGCACGAGAACCCCGGGCCGCAGGCGCGGCAGGACCTCCAGGTACAGGTACTGGACATCGCTGCCGATCCTGAGGACGTGACTGGAATCGATGAACAGGATGTCGTCCTCCCCCAGTTCCTGGAAGACGCGGATCGGCACGTCCTGAACCTCGGCCGGGATCGAGTCCGTCAATCCCGGAATTCCGCCGCGCACCATCGTTCCCGGATAGGGATCGACGGTGGTGAACCGGCAGGCGGATGCGGACGCCTCTTCGGCGTTCCGCCGCAGCGCCTGGGCGGCGAGACAGGTCGACAGGCCGGAACCGACCTCGATCATGCGTCGCGGCCTGAAGCGCCGGATCATGCAGTGCAGGACCTCGGCGTCCACCGAGCGGAACCCGCCGTTGTTCAGATAAAAGGTGCAGGGCGAACCGTCAGGCTCCTGGGGGAACGCCTCGTACTCGCTCCGGTAGGCGGCCGCGAACGAGCCCACGAGCTCGGCCTGATCGGTCTCCCGGAAATCGACACCCGCGGTCTCCGTCCTCTCCGCCCAGAGCGAGTCCCGCAGCGTGCGGGTGTCGGGAACCGGCTGATAGAAATGCACCGGCGTGACATGGAACCCCCGCGTCTGCCAGAGGTCGAAGTAACGTGGATCGCGAAGGATCCCCGGGGGCATGAGACGCGCAGTCAGACGCGCGACCCGGTCCTTCATGAAGGTCTTCGCACCCAAGGGTACCTCCCATCAAGCCTTGTCGTCGAAACCGGCCTCAGGAGGCGCGAGGTTTCCAGACGAGAATCTCCCCCTTGCCCGGAATCGAGGCGTCCCCTGTGTAACGCCGATAGCCCCCTTCCTGCTCGTCGCACGGGATGGTGAACCCCAGCGTCCGGAAGTGCCTTGCATACAGCCGCAGGAACGTGGGAGTGTACGTGCACGAATAGGAGAAGGTCGGCAGGAGCGGGATCGGAGCCAGCGAGACGATCGTGCCCCGGGACATCCAGGCGCCGGTCCGCAGCTCGGCCCCGCCTCGCAGGACGATGGTCCCGCCCTTCATCAGCAGGCCGGCGAAGTCCCTGACCTGCCCCCCCATCGCGATCAGTCCCCGTCTCATGCGACTCCCGACCTCGAGCCCCGCCGAGCCCTCGATGAGGATCGTCCCGCCCGTCATCCCGGAGACACTTCCTCGATAGGCCGCCCCGACCTGGCCGCCGGCGTTCCCGTGGACACGGATCAGGCCGCCGGACATCTCGCCGCCGAGCCAGTCCGAAGTGTTTCCCGTCACCTCGATGCTGCCTCCCTTCATGTAGGCGCCCAGGTGCATGCCTGCGTTCCCGAGGATGCGGATGCGGCCACGGGTCATGCCGCGGCCGATCCACTTCACCCTGGCCGCATCACCCCGGATCTCCAGCTCGTCACCGGCCGCCCCTTCGACCTCGAAGAAATCGTCCACGCGCAGGCGTCGCTTTCCCAGATGGACCGGCAGGGCCCGGATCGCGTCGGGCGCGAGGGGCGCCAGCACATCCGGCGAGAGGGTCTCGGCTTCGAGCGGGACCTTGGGCTGCTCCTTGAGGGTCAGGGTCACTCGCAGACGTGCACCTCCGCGCCGGCCAGGCGCTCCATCTCCACCGCATAGTTGTTGAACGAGATCGTGTAGACCTTCTGAAAGAGCGGCCTCAGGAAATCTTCGATCCCTTCATCGAAGCGGGGGCGCACGATGAACTCCCGCCCCTGGCTGACGGGGCGGATCTCTCCGTCCTCGACCGCGATTTCGCCTCCCTTGATGACGTAGCGCGGTGACCCGAACAGGGGGCGGTCACCCGGCATCTCATCGTAGAGCACGACGTCCGCGTCTGCGCCCACGCCCAGATGCCCCTTCCGCGCCAGGCCGAGGGCGCGCGCCGGGCCCGCGGAGGTGATGATGGCGATCTCGGACAGCGTGTACTGCCGATCCAGGTCCGGCAGGACGATTCGCTTGAGCGCCGCGGGCGCCAGCCTGCTCAGGCATTCCCGGCGGCGGTCCGCGTGCATCAGGAGATCGATGAGCTCCGGGTATCGCCAGAAGCAGGCCCCGTTGGGGTGGTCCGTGGTCAGGAAGATCCGCCAGGGGTCGCTGATGAGCAGAAGCAGCTCCAACCCCGCGGCCCACTGCACGGCGTTGACCAGGCTGCGCTCCTTGTAAGTGTAGGGGACGATCCCGCAGCCGGTCTCGTTTTCCACATCCACGTTGCCCCACTTGCGGCCGGTGAGCTTGTAGAGCACGTGCTCCCAGGGTCCGTCGGCCGTGATCGTCATGGCGTCGCCGAACAGGATCGCTCCGGCATCGGCGGTGAGATTCGTCCGGGCGTTGAAGTGCTCGGCGAGTGTGGCCGCTTCGGAGCGGATCGTGCCCCAGCCGTCTCCACCGTACGCGTGGAACTGCAGATGCGCCATGTGGCACCGCCGCCCTTCCAGGATCTTCAGAGTCTCGATCGTCGTGGCCACGTTGCCGGGGACGCCCAGGTTGTTGCAATGGAGATGGAGCGGATGCGGCAATCGCAAGTCATCGACGATTCCGGCGAGGCTGGAGATGATCCCGGCCGGCGTCACACGTGTGTACCCCTCGACCGGGTCGGACAGCGTGTTCGCATTCTTGCCTGACTTCCAGGCGACGACCCCCCCGGGGTTGACCCCCTTCACGCCGTAGGCCTTGGCCGCCCAGAGGAGCCAGGCCACCACGTGCCTGGCGCGCTCGACCTCCCCGGCCTCCAGAAGGTCCAGCACGATCTCATTGTTGGCCATCAGCACGAGGGAGGCCTTGTCCAGGATCGGTATGTCGTGCATCTCCTCGTGGGTGTGCCGGGCGGACAGAATCGGGACCGCGGCCTCGTTGACGGTCGTCCAGCCCATCGCTGCATACAAGTACCCGGTGGCGAAGGTGGTGGGAGTGATGCCGCCGAGACCGGCGCGACGCTCCGGCGTGTGGGAGAAGGTCAGGGCACGGCGGTAGTTCTCCGGGGTCAGTCCCCGGGCGAAGTTGAGCGCGGCGCCGGCGATGTGGGAGTGGATGTCGACCCCGCCGGGGAGGACCACCATGCCGCTCGCGTCGACCGAGCGGCCGCCTTTGACCTCGGGAACAACCCGCCCCTCGGCAATGCAGACGTCCTTGACGACACCGTCGATGTTGTTCGCGGGATCATAAACCTTCCCTCCCGTGATCCGCAGCATGGGGTCTCCGATTGAGGGGACTGTCTCGAGGGTCGGCTGCTCAGCTGATCGCCATCCCCGCGTTCGCGGCAGGAGTCCATGCGGGCTTCTCCGCCACCGCTCGGCGGATGCGCCTTATGACCTCCTCGTCGGTCGGATACGGCGACTTCAGGGCCGGGCGGAGCGGCAGGGGCACCTCGTCCATGCGGTACACGGTCCCGGGCGCGCTGATCCCGGTGGCCGCTGTGGTGATGTGGACCCTTGCCAGGCGACTCGTATGGGTCACCTTCGGATCGAGCACGATGGTCGGGATACGGGCCAGATGCTCGATCCCCGGCTGGGGCATCGTCGCACCCGGATCGGCGCCGAGGATCAGGGCCGCGTCGTTGTCCCCTCGGACCAGCAGGTCCACGGTCGAGAACTCCCCCGGATTGAACCGCGGGTAGCCGCGGGACAGGTTGATTCCGAACGGATACCCGGTCGACCAGCGCAGGACCATGTCCGACCCGGTCACGTTGCCGTGACCGCGCATCGGCATGCACACGAACTTGGTGAAGGCGTTCAGCTCCGCCGCGAGGGTCAGGACCGCCGCCGAGTTCATGTGCTTCCCGCGGGTCATCGAGACCCCCATCCCGAAGAACAGGACGCCGAATCGGGCGCGCTTCATCCGATCCACCAGATCCTGGAGCTGGTCCAGCGTGAGCCCGGTCCCGGCGGCGGCCTCCTCGTCCACCCGCTGCTTCTTGACGAGAGCCCGCAGCGTGGTCAGGACCTCGAAGTCCTTGCCCGGGCGGATCTGGAGGAAGAGATCCGCCGCCCGGGCGCTGGGTGTTTCCCGGATATCCACCAGCACCATGGTCCGGCCCTTGCGCCCTTCAGGCACGAACCTGCCCTTCTGGGTCAGGGTGTACTTGGTGAAATGTCGCGGGTGGCACTCGGCCGGATTGCCCCCCCAGTAGACGATGAAATCCGCCCGGTTCTTGACTTCACCCAGAGTGCAAGTGACCTTGCCACCCAACTGGGCGGCTATCTCGGTGGGGCCGTGTCAAAGCGAAGTGTGGCTGTCGATCACTCCCCCGATCAGCTCGGTCAGGGCCACGGCCTCCCGCTGGGCCTCGCAGGTGATGTTGCTCAGCCCGTACACCAGCGGCATGTTCGCCTCGTGCAGGAATCCGGCGGCCGCTTCGACGGCGGCGTCGACCGTGGCCGGCTTCCCGTCGATCAGCGCATCGGGATACAGACGCTCGGCCGTGTGGTTCTTGAACCAGGCGTCCCCGAGGCTGCAGGCGTTCCGCGCCTTGACGATTCGATCCCCCTCCGCGTGCAGCTCGATGTCGTCACAGACACAACCGCAGAACGTGCAGGTGGCATCCTTCACGACGTTCAGACTCATCGCCTCTCCCGTTCACCCGGTCCTGATCCGCCCGAACCGGGCGGAAGGACGAACGTTCAGCCAAGCTCACGGCCGGGGAAGCTCCCCCGGATGCGGCGAGGCATGTACCTTCCGGCGCCGACGAGCTCCCAGGCCGGAGGGTGGTCTCCCGGATCCTCCGGGAGCACCCGAAGGATCGAGGATGTGCCGGGTTGTCCGCCAGTCTTGGTTGAACCCATGCTTTCCTCTCCCGGCGAGCCGGGCCTCAGGACGTGATCGGCTCGACCTCGACTTCCCAGCCCTTCGAGGTCGGCATTCCGGTTCCGTCGGTGTCCTGCCCCATGAGATGGCAGGTCGGCGGTCCGTAGGGGACGAAGATCATGCCCTGCGGCACCTTCCCTTCCACGCACCGGAAGATGGCCTCGCCGTTATCGGACCTGACACGCACGCTGCCGCCGGACTGAATCCCCGCCGCCTTCATGTCCTCGGGATGCATGTTCAGGGTGCTCACGATGGCCTTATATTCGGCGTGATCCTTGCCGACGTTGATCTGCTGGCCCTGCTTGGTCGTGCGGCCCGCGTTCATGATGAAGCGTTTGTGTTCCATTCCCGCGAAATATAGCACACCGCCCGAGGGGGGACGACGGCGTCCCACGCTGCGGGACGGACTGCCGGCGCTGTCCGGCCGGGTCGCACGCCTCACGAGGCGGCCTCGAGGAGCGGGTGCAGGGGGAAGTGGTGTTTGCCGAGCTTGCCGCCGTAGTTCCCCGCCGAGATCTCGACGACGCCGGGGAGACACGCGCTGTCGATGCCGGCGCGCAGCGCCTCCTCGATCGCCGCACGCTCGAGGCCGTTGACCACGATCTCGAGCACCGAGTTCACGCCCTCCGGCAGAGCGCTCTTCACCCCCTTCCGCGCGCGCAACGTCGGGCAGTAGGCGTCATTGGTGGAAGCGATCATGTTCTTGTAGCGCTTCGCGCCGACTTTGCTGCCGCTGCGCACGATCCCGCCGGGGAACGGGAGAACGACGCCGCGGACCCTCCGCATGGACTCCACGGCCGCCTCCGCCGCCTGCAGAGCGGCGCGCTCATCCTCGGCCAGGATCAGGAAGTTGCCGCCTCCTATGGCCTGCTGAACGCCGAAGGTCTCCTGCACGAGGAACTCCCCCTCCATCACCGGGATCCGCCAGTAGCGGTTCCCCTCCAGGAGCTTGCTCGACTGGTAGCGGTCGCCGAAGTGACGCAGCACGCCCCCCACGACGACCCGCTTGTCCGCATGCGGCAGACCGTCGAAGCAGGCCGTGGTCGGGCACGTGAGGATCGTCTGGCCGACTCGCTCAACCAGCCGCTTGGCGAGCCCTTCGGCGTCGAAGCCGAAGAGCAGCACGCTCACCCCGGGGCGGCCGTCCGGCGTCTGCTCCGCGGTCAGCTCGGCCTCGATGCCGGCCTCGACCTTGCAGCCGATGACGGAGGTGGCGAACCCGGTCATGGCCCGGGCGGCCGTCAGCCCCCAGGCCGGGGAGCGCGCGGTGATCAGCACGCGCGCCGCCTGCATGTCGAAGGCTTCGGCGAAGGTGTCGCCGATCCGCACCCCGCGCCGTTCCATCCTCCGCGCCTCCGCGCTCATCCGCCTCCTCCTCGCGCAATCTTAGGTCCGGTGAGGGCCGTTCCGTCAACCCGCATCCGGCTGTGGAGGACACCGACAGCCGATCACACGGTAGAATCGGCCGCGACCGGGGTACGATCCTGACACCGGTTCCGGGGGGCACTGCGTGAACGAGATTCTCAGGAGTATGCATGCTGGAGCGGCGCGCCTGGCGGATGCCCTGGCCGATCCCTCCACGGCGCTCGGCGTCGACGTCCAACGTCTCGCGAACGGCACGCGTCTTATCGACGCCGGCGTGCAGGCCGGAGGCTCGATCGAGGCGGGACGGCTGTACGCCGAGTGCTGCATGGGCGGCCTCGGACGGGTCACGGTCGGACCGTCGCCCCTGGGCGAAGCGACGATCTGCGAGGCGCGGGTGGCGATCGATCACCCCCTTGTCGCCTGCATGGCCTCGCAGTACGCCGGGTGGAAGATCCAGGTGAACAGGTTTTTCGCGATGGGGTCCGGGCCCGCGCGGTCCCTCTCGGCCGGCGAGGCGCTGTTCGAGAAGTTTCCCCTCAAGTCGCGCTCCGACAGCACGGTTCTCCTCCTGGAGAGCTCGATGCTGCCGGGCGCCGACGTGGCCGATCACGTCGCGGCGCGCTGCGGGCTGCCTCCGGACCGGCTCACGCTGATCGCGGCGTCGACCGGCAGCCTGGCGGGTTGCATCCAGATCGCCGCGCGTTCGGTCGAGACCGCCCTGCACAAGCTCCACGAGCTCGGGTTCGACCTGACGACGATCGTGGCGGGGTCGGGGACCTGTCCCGTGGCGCCGGGTGTCCCCGATCCCGTGCGCGCCATCGGGCGCACCAACGACGCCGTGCTCTACGGGGCGCGCGTGGCGCTTTGGGTGCGGACCACGGACGAGGCCGCCGAGCGGCTCATCGACCGCGTGCCGTCCTCGTCCTCGAAGGACTACGGCCGTCTGTTCCACGACCTGTTCAAGGAGCGCGGCGGCGATTTCTACGCGATCGACCCGCTGCTCTTCAGTCCGGCTCAGGTCACCCTGATCAATGCCGCGACCGGGCGGGTGTATTCGAGCGGCCGCACCGACGAGGCGATGCTGCGGCGGTCGTTCGGGATGGACGCATGAGGGATCGCCCGCGCGCCGGCATCCTGGCGACTGGGGACCGCTGGCACATCGCGCGGCTGTCGGAGGCCCTGGACCGCCTGGGCTGCGATGCGGTCGCCCTCCCGGCGACGCGACTCGCGGGACGAGTCGGTCCCGGTGGATCGGTCCGGGAAGGGACGGGGGTGGCCTCCGGGGACGCGGACCTCGACTCGCTCGATGCGCTTCTCGTCCGGTTCCTGCCCGAGGGCTCGCTCGATCAGATCGTGTTCCGCGTCGACGCCCTGCACGCGGTCCACGACGCCGGGCTCCCGGTCGTCAACCCGCCCCGGGCGATCGAACGGACCGTCGACAAGCACTGGACTTCGCAGCTCCTCGCCCGCGCCGGGATCCCCACGCCCGGGACCGTGGCGGCGGAGAACTTCGATGACGCGCTCGCCGCGTTCCGCCGGTTCGGGGATGTGCTGGTCAAGCCGCTTTTGGGCTCGGGCGGCCGCGGCATCGTTCGGATCACGGACGAGGATCTCGCGTACCGCGTGTTCCGCGCGCTGCAGATGCAGCGCGCCGTGTTCTACGTCCAGGAGTTCGTGCCGCACGGGCGCTCCGACCTGCGTCTTCTGGTCGTGGGAGGCCGGGTGGTGGCCGCGGCGCGGCGCACGGGGGACGGCTGGAAGACGAACGTGGCCGCGGGCGCCGTGATGCGCCCTCACCGCCCGAGCCCCGAGGAGGAGGATCTGGCCGTGCGCGCCGCGGTTGCCGTGGGGGCCGATTACGCCGGCGTCGATCTGCTGGAGAGCGACGTCGGCGGACGGCTGGTCGCGGAGGTGAACGGGATTCCCGGCTGGAGCGCCCTGCAGCGGACGACGACCCTCGACCTCGCCTCCGAGGTCGCGTCCCTCGTCGTGGATCGCATCGCGGCCCGGCGCGCCCTTCCGGCCGTCCTGGAGCGATGAGCCGGACGAAGCGCCGCGCCGCCGGGATCATCGCCGCCGCGGCCCAGACCGCGTGCCTCCTGGAGGTCGTGGCCCCGAAGCCGGGGAACGTCAGCCGCGGGCACGACCTTCCGGGGCTCACCTACCGCGACTTCGTCCTCAGCGCCTATGCCATCGGTCCGGCCTTCTCCCGGTTCGGAGGAGATCGTGTCGGGCGCCTGATCCTCGAAGCGGTGCGGGCGACGCGCCGGCACGTGCGGACGAACACCAACCTCGGCATCATTCTCCTGCTGGCGCCCCTGGCGCGCGCCGCCCGCAGGACCGGCGGCACGATCCGCGAGAGGCTGCGGCGCGTCCTTCTCGATCTCGACGTGCGGGACGCGCGGGACGCCTACCGCGCCATTCGCATCGCGGGGCCGGGCGGGCTCGGGCGGGTCGGACGGCAGGACGTGCACACAACGCCCACGGTTTCACTCCTGGAGACCATGCGCCTCGCGCAGGACAGGGACGCCGTCGCGCGCGAGTACGCGACCGGGTTCGCGGCGACCTTCGACACCGGGCTCCCGACCCTGCACCGTCTGCGCGACCGGCACGTCCCGTTGCCCCTGGCGATCGCCCAGACCTACCTGACGCTGCTCGCCGCCGGTCCCGACACCCTGGTGGCCAGGCGGCACGGCGCCGCGGCGGCGGAGCGGGTGGCGCGGCTGGCGCGCCAGGCGCTCCGGGCGGGCGGCTTCCTGACGGAGCGCGGCCGGTCGCTGTCGGAGAGACTGGACCGGCGGCTGCGCGCGAAGCGCCCGCCCCTCAACCCGGGGGCCACCGCCGACCTGACGGTCGGGGCGATCTTCCTGTGGCTGCTCGACGATGGAGTCAGGACGACACGAGCGCCGCTCCGCGGTTCCAGCCGCGGACCGCGAACGCGGACCCGTCCGGCGTGGCGCGCCGGGCGACCTCGAGGAGCCGGCCCTCCTCCTTTTCGTCCGCCGCGAAGGCGTACACGGCCGGGCCCCAGGAGGACTGGCCGACGCCGCGGGCGCCGGC
The DNA here is from genome assembly GCA_035635555.1 of Candidatus Dormiibacterota bacterium. NCBI lineage: Bacteria > Bacillati > Candidatus Dormiibacterota > Candidatus Dormiibacterota bacterium. The sequence goes on along the minus strand of DASQAT010000006.1, from coordinate 74,858 downwards.
CTCCTTCAGGCGGTCGATGAGGGGGGCCGCGTCGGGATGGAACAGACCGTTCTGCACCGCCGCGAAGCACGACCCGACCAGCTCCTGCGCCTGCGTCAATGCGGCGCCGAACGCGTCGAGGTCGCGCTCGACGAGCGCCGGCAGCAGTCGCATCAGGACGATGCGCGAGATCTGATCGGCCAGCTGATCGGACGGCTGGCTGAGGCGCGAGAAGGCCGCCTCCTCCGCCTCGCCGCTGATCGTCTCCTTGGGCCTGGGCACCGCCACGACCACGCGCCAATCCTCCGGAAAGTCGTGACGCAGGAGGAGCGGAGGCGCTTCGCCGAGACGGTGGTCCGCGACCGCGTGCCCGCCCTCGATGACGAAACCGCCCTTCTGGAACAGGTGGTAGCCGACGCCGGAGCGGCGGGCGCGGTTCATCAGCGCGCACAGCTCCTCGGACGACAGATCCAGGCGGCGAAGCCGGCTCAGCCCCGCGGCCACCGCCAGCGCCAGCTGCGTGCCGGACCCGAGCCCGACGTGCTCGGGGATCGCCTGCACGACCTTGATGCGCGCCTCGGGGCGCAGATCGACCGCTTCGAAGAAGCGCGCGGCCAGGATCTCGACCCGTTCCGCCTGGTCCCCTTCGACGGAGAGCTTCTTCGCCGGCTCCATCCTCAGGCGCAGGCGGGGCTCCGAGATCGACACCCCCATGCCGCCGAACCGCCTCCCCTGCTCCCCCGAGAGATCGAGAAATCCGAAGTGCAGCCGCGCCTGGCTCGTGACGTCAACGGACATCGTTCCACCTCCGCGCGTGCTCGATGAGGAACTCGAACGCCTCGCTCTCGGCGGGGCCGGCCGTCTTGTCGACGAGCGGTCGCAGCCGTGACATCTCCTCCAGCACCCGATCCCGGCCGAGGAGGTGCAGCCGGGTCGCCAGGATCGTCGCCTCGATCACCGCGTGGCGGGCGCGGTTGAACCCGACGAAGTCGCGCAGGCGCCCCTCGGACACCACGCGGCCGGAGAAGCGCCCCCGCTCCCCGGCCAGATCCCTCGACTCCACGACGAACTCCTTCCAGAAGCAGGCGTCGTCGAGCACGGCACCGCGGACCTTCCGGGCGTCGCGGTGCGGCGGCAGGAAGGGGCCCACGGCGCAGCGCGCGAACAGCACGACGTTGTCGGTGAAGTTGACGACGCCCTCCTCCACCTCCTGCAGGTTCTTCCAGGTCAGCGCGGTGCTGAACGGCCGCAGCACGACCGCGTCCCCCTCGAGCGTGATCCCCATCGGTGCGAAGTTCGGGCGGCCCTCCCGATCGATCGTCGAGACGATCGTCTCCAGGATCACCGGCCGCGCTCCATCTGCACCTCGACGTGTCCGACCCGCGCCAGCACGAACTTGCGCACCCGCACGACCACCCGGCTCACGGGGAATTTCGACAGGACCAGGTCGAGGACGCCCCGCGCCGCCGCCTCGACCAGGTGGAACCTCCCGTTCTCGAGATGACCGCGCACCGACTCGCACACCTCCCGGTAGTCGATCGTCCTGCCCAGATCGCCGGTCCTCCCGGCCTCCTCCAGGTCGGCGTACAGCTCCAGGTCGACCTCGAGCCGCTGGCGCTCACGGCGCTCCTCCTCGGTGACGCCGATGTGGCACATGCAGAGGATGTCCCGCAGGGCCAGCCGATCGGACCGCCCTCCCGCCGCGTCGGGTCCGCTCATCGCCCTGCGGCGCGCTTCGGCGCCGCATCCCGGCGCGGCCGGGCGGGCGCGCGACGGGTGCGGGCATGCTCGCCCCCCTCGTCCTCGACGTAGGTCAGGTAGCCCCAGTGGAGCGGCTCCCCCTGGATGTACTTCTTCCCGAGACGTCGGGCCAGGTCGGCCTTCATCAGCTCGCGCCCCATGTAGAAAGAGTGCGAGGCGTCGTCCTCGAGTCCGAGACGCGGGAAAATGGCGCGGACGTCCGTGTCCTTGACGAAACGCTCGCTGTTGAACACGAAGATCGCCTCCCCGTCGGTTTCGATCCGGAAGTTGCGATCGGTGAGACGGGCGTGCATCTCCCTGAGCTCCGGCTCCGTCGGCCGCGTGAGCCGCGCGTCGCGCGTCGTCACCAGGCGGTCGTCGAACCCCTTCGGAAGCGTGCCCCGGCTCGCCGCGTGGTGCATCATGCGGCGGCCGCAGTCGAGCTCGCGCACGGAGCCGCGCGCCCAGGCGACCACCTCGGTCGTGAGGACGTAGCCGATGCCGAGCTCGCTCATCACCCCGAGCAGGACGGCATTGACCCCCGTCGAATCGGCCTCGGTCAGCTCGGTGAGGTTGCCGGCCCCCATGAGCATCTCCACGCCGGGGAACGCCTCGCGCGCTTCGCAGTAGCGGCGGATCGAGGCCGCGAATCCGAAGCCGATCGGATCGAGGATCGGGTCGGCGATGACGCGCCGCGCTCCGAGCCTGCGGGCCTCGTCCAGGTTCCGGCGCAGCGACTCGAGCCCCTGGCCCTGGTCCGGGACGACGACCGGCACGGCGTTTTTGAGGCGGCCGGCCAGTCCGATGTTCTGCGAGCCGAGACTCAGGAGGATTTCGGCGCCGGCGGCGTCGGCGGAGAGCGCCTCGTCCTGGTTGAAGGTGTCGATGCTGACCCTGAAGCCGCGCTCCTTCAGGAGGCGCACGACCCGGCCGGCGTCCTGCACCGGATGCTCGGGCGAGCAGCCGAGATCGATGAGGTCGGCGCCGGAGCGCCGGTAGCGTTCGGCCGCCCGCACGATCTCGTCGTCCGTGAGCGCGTGAATGTCGTTGATCTCGGCCAGGATCGTCAGCGCGTGCTCCCCGTCCGGGCGGTAGGCGGCCGCCGCCTGCCCGAAGAAGGCCGGCAGATCCCGGAGGTCCTTGGGTCCCTTCACGAACGGCACTCCGAACGATGCGGCGAGGGTCGATGCGTCCGCCTGGCACAGCCCGGGGAGGTACACCACGTCACAGGGCGGCAGTCTCAGGGTCGACTCGATGTAGTCGGTCGTCATCAGTGCGGCCACCTTGATCCGGAGCGCCTCGATCGTGAACTCGACACCCTGGCAGCCGGCCAGCGTCTTCTTGAGGGCCTCTCTGGCGAGCTGTCCCGTGACGAAGACGGAGCGTCGGGCGCCGTCTAGACCCATAGACCACCGTGCACGTGCAGCACCGAGCCGGAAACGTACCCCGCCCTCTCGGAGACGAGGAACGCGACCGCCTCGGCCACCTCGTCCGGCTTCCCGAAGCGCCCGAGCGGAATATGCGCCCGCCAGCGCGCCTGCTCGACCGGATCCCAGTCGGCGTATCCCTCGGTCTCGATGAACCCGGGGCTCACGGCATTGACCCGGATGTTGTGGATCCCTTCGGAGCGGGCCATCGACCGGGTCAGCATCACCAGCGCGGTCTTGGCGACGAAGTAGGCCGGCGCCTCGTGCGTCATCCCGGGGGAGACTTCGGCGTTCAGGGCCGACACGTTGACGATCGAGCCCGTGCGGCGGGCGCGCATCGACGGCAGGACGGCGCGCGAGCACCAGAAGGCGCTCCCGAGGTTGCCGTCGATCATCTGCCGCCACTCGGCGTCGCTGGTCTCCGCGAGCGGGCGCTCGAAGAACGGCCCGACGTTGTTCACCAGCACGTCGAGCGGGCCGAGGACCCGCGCCGCGTCCTCCATCAGCCGCCCGCATTCCTCGGGGCGGGTCACGTCCGCCTGCAGGGCAACCGCAGACGGCGCGATCGTCTTCACCTCTTCGATCGCCAGGGCCGCGCCGCCGCGGTCGCGCGCATAGTTCAGAGCGACGCGGAACCCGTCGCGCGCCAGGCGCAGCGCGATCGCCTTGCCGATGCCGCGCGTCCCTCCCGTCACCAGGGCCGTCCGGGTCGTGGTCACGGTATCAGTGACCGCTGCGGCCGGGCGGCGCGCCCCTGTCCTGAGCCCTGGGCTCGAACGCCTCGACGAACGCCCGGCGCGCCGCCTCGGCCGCGCGGGAGTAGGCGCCGTTCAGGGCCGGCGGGACCCGGACGGTCTTGCCGGCCGCGTCGCGGGTGAGATCCTTGATGCGGTCGCGGGTCTCGCGCCCCGAACGTGGCGCGGTCAGGAGCGCCACGACCGCCCCGGACACGGCGCCCGCCAGGAACGCCAGGACGAGTCCGGTCGTTGAGCTGCCGCGGGAGTCATTCATGACCGATCGACTCCTCCCCGGGCCGCGACAAGGCGCCGCCCTCCATCGGCCGGCCGTCGCCTGGAGCGTCGGACGCCACGCCCCCGTCCTCCGCAGGCCTCGAACGCGCATCGTCGCCGCCTGCGGGCGCGAACAGGGCCCGCAGACCCGCGGCGATCGCCGGGCCCACGGCCGCGCCCACGGCCGTCATGACCCGCAGGGATTCCTGGGCCTGCTTCAGGGAGCGGCCGAGACCGGCCGCCGCGTCGGTGAACACCCCGAGCCCTTCCGCGTCCTTCTCCAGGCTCTTGCCGAGACGATTGATGCGGGCCGCCGCCTCCCCGACCTCGTCCAGCGTGCGATCCAGCTTCGGTCCGGTGTTGTTGAGGACGTGCTCGGCGCTCTGCAGGGTCCTGCGCAGCTGGAGCAGCACCGGGACCACGGCCCCCACGAGCACCGCCAGGAGGACCACCGCGACGATCTGCCAGGTTGCCATCATGAGAAATACCTCCTCGGGGGCCGTCCGGGTCACGGAGTCCGGCCGCCGCAGGAGAAAGGGAATAGGTGCGTTTCGACCTATCGTAGCACAGTGCGGGAGCACGCCCGGCGCAGACGCACGGCCTCCGCCGCGAGCCGGCGCCGGCACTCCGCGGGCGAGCCGCCGGTGACGACGAGGGTGCAGACGGGATGGCCCGTCTCGATCGTCTCCCCCTGCATCGGACGATCGCGCACGTCCATCCCGCGCAGCCGCTCGGACCAGGGCCACACCAGCCGGCCGGTGGCGTAGAGAATCCCCTTGGCCAGGAAGCGCCGCGCCTTGAGAGGGTGCCGGGGCAGCCGTCCGCGTTCCAGCGCCTCGAGGTGCAGGTCGAACAGGCTCGATCCCGAGAGCTCTTCGAAGAGCTCCATGGACGCGGTGTAGCGCGGATTGATCTCGAGGATGTGCGGCGTTCCGTTCGAGAGGATGAAATCCACGCCGTTCAGGCCGCGCAACCCGAAGTGGCGCGTGATCCCGCCGACCGCCTCCGCCAGGACGAATCGGGCCTTCCTTGACAGCAGACGGCCGCCCGGTCCGGCGATGTTTCCGCCGTAGCGGAATCCGTCGCCACCCAGCGCGCGGAAGCCGGCGAGCTGGCGGGTCACGCCCAGGATCACGGCGCGTGTCCCGTCGGCCACGAAGGCGGCCGAGCCGGGTGTCCCGCGCAGGAAGACCTGCCGGTAGAAACCGCGCGGGCACGGCTCGTCCGGGAGCGCCCGCCTGACCCGGACCCCGCCCCCCGATCGGACCGGCTTCCACAGACAGGGTGTGCCGGACGGGCAGGACGAGCAACCGCGGCCCGTGAATGTCGGCGGGTGCGGGATCGCGGCGCGCCGCAGGAACGAGAAGAACCGGGCGGGATCGCGCACCGCGGCGACGACCGTCGAGCCGTTGCCGAAGATCGGCCCGCGGCGCCCCAGCCGGCGCAGCAGGGCCGGACGGTTCTCGAGACCGCCCGAGTAGACGAGGCCGCTCCAGTCGAGATCGAGCGCGGCGCGGGCGAGGGACACGATACCGCGGGCCCGGCCGCAGTCGCGCCGCAGGGACAGGACGCGCACCGGACCGGCCGCCGCCGACACCAGATCCGCGTCGCCGAAGTAATCGAGGGCGAGGAAACCATCGGGGAACCGGCGTGCGGCGAGACGGCTCGCGACCGCCGACGCCGCGAGCGCCCGGACGCTGACGCCGAGAAGAAGGAGGGGGCGCCCTATGTCGAGGCCAGGAGATCGATCGCCCGCCGCCGCGCCGCCTCCAGGTCGATGACGGGCGGCCCCTCCGCCGTCAGGAGATCCTTGAGCAGGGTCGACTCGACCTTGAACTTCGTCTCACCGACCGTCATGGCGCCGATCGCCAGGACACGCGGCGCGACCTCGACTCCGTCGTCCTGCGGCCGCACTCCGTCCAGGCCGTGCGGCGGGACGGCGTTGACGTCGGCGAGCACCTTGGGACCCTTGAGCGTCTCGATCGTCTTCCTCGAAAGAAGCGGCACGCCGGCGGCGCCGGTCGCGAGGACGATGTCCGACTCCGCCGCCAGGGCCGCCCGGTCGGCCTCGGCCGGTGCCGCGCGCGGCTCGACCGCGGCACCGAACAGCTCGCCGATCTCGTGCGCCGCGGCCGACGCCGATTCCCGGCCCCTCGACGTGAGAATGACCGTGGCGCCTGCGCGGGCGAGCAGCGCCGCGGCGGCGCGGCCGACGCCGCCCGTGCCGGCGAGCACCACGACCCTGACGCCCGGGAGTTCGCCCGGACCGCGCGTCCTGGCGAGCCCGGCGACGCGGGCCACGAGCGCCGCCGCCGTCGTGTAGGCGCCCTTCGGATCGATCATGAGCCCCAGAAGAAACGGCGGGAACAGGCTCGCTCGCGCCGCCTTGAGCATCGCCTCCGAGGCGGCCAGGCTCGAGCCGGAGAAGAAGACGGACGAGAAGCGCGCCCCCTTGGCCCCGCGCGAGAACATGATGTCCTGCACGAGACCGGGCACCATCCCGACGTCGACGGAGGGGTAGGGAACGACCGCGTCGAAGCCGGCGTCGTAGGCCATGTTGATGTCGAACGGACTGACGCGCGGATCCGACGAGACGAGGTACAGGAGGCGCTTTCTCTCCATCGGGTCTCAGGCGAACGGGTGCTTGGCCTTGTCCTTCCCCGCGAGGACCGCCTTGACGGCGGGCTCCCCCTTCATGGCGCGGGCGATCGACTCCTTGGTGGCCCGGTAGTTGAAGTCGTAGATCTTCTTCTTGTCGGAGGCCTCCCAGTGGATGAAGACGCCGACGATGACCACCAGGTTTTCCGCCTCGGCCTGCGGGATGATGTTGTCCGCCACCGAGTCGGCGACCGCCTTGGCGACCGCGGCCTGCGCCGGGCCGAACATCAGCACCGCCTGGTTCGCCCCCTTGATGGTGACCTTGTTCATCATCATCGTCGCGGGCTTCGTGAGCAGGTTCGGCTCCAGGACCGCCAGGAGGGCCGTGTGTCCCTGGTTCTGGTTGACGAGGGCGTTGGCGAAGGCCGTGCCGACCGGGCCGTTCTTCGGCCCGATCAGCAGATCGATGTGGGCGACTTCGTTGCCGTCGCCGATCAGCGATTCACCGATCAGGATGTCCTTCATGGGGCTTCCTCCTTACAATGGCGGACGTCGGCGGCCCCGCTCGGAGAGGCTCCGCCACGCCAAGCCGGATTGGATCGTTGCACGGCGTTTCACGATACAGGCTCTGCGACGGACCTTCTTAGCATACTGTAGTTCGGAGGTCAAAAATGCCGCCTCATCGATCGTCGCCGCTGCTGATGACGAGCGTTTCCGATGTCGAAGAGGCCGCGGCGGCACTGCTCGGGGGGGCCGACGTTCTCGATGTCAAGAACCCGCTCGAAGGGTCTCTCGGCGCCTGCCCGCCCGCCGTCCTGCGCGCCGTGGTGGCGCTCCGCGACCGGGCCGCGGCGACCGGCCGCCGCGTATCCGTCAGCGCCGCGCTGGGGGATGCGCCGAACCGTCCCGGCACGTTCGCGCTCGCGGCCTCGGGCGCGGCCGCCTGCGGTGTCGATTTTCTGAAGATCGGTCTGCAGGGCGTGCGGAATCGGGACGACTCCGCCGTCTTCCTGTCCGCGATCGTCGAGGCGGCGCGCGCCGCGGCGCCCGGTGTGCGCGTCGTGGCGGCGGCGTATGCCGAGGCGGCCCTCCTCGGCTCCATCGAGCCGGTCCTGCTGCCGGAGGTCGCAGAGTACTCGGGGGCGGACGGTTGTCTCATCGATACCGCCGGCAAGGACGGCCGCACCCTGTTCGATCATCTGGACCCCGGCGCCGTCTCGAGATTCGTGGCCGACTGCCGGGGGCGCGGTCTTCTGTGCGGACTGGCCGGCTCGCTGGGAGCCGATCACCTGCCGCTCCTCCTGGAGCTCGGCCCGGACGTGATCGGTGTGCGCGGAGCGATCTGCGAAGGCGGGCGGAACGGGCGGCTCGACCCCCGGCGTCTCAGCGCGCTGCGCGAAGCCCTGCTCGGCGCGATCGCGGGCCGGCTCCCCCCGCGTGAGTGACCGGGCGCCCCAACGCGCCGTTCCTGCGGACGACCGGCATGAACCGATCCAGTTCCGAGGGACGCCGCCCGCTCAGGACCCAGGTCACCGTCTTCGCCGGCAGCACCCCGGGGAAAAGAGGATCGACGATCCCACGGCGCGCCAGGCGGTCGGCCTCCGCCCGGTCCCGGATGCGCCCCGCCGTCTCCCGGAGGCTCTTCAGCAGGACCAGGTGCGCGGTGTGCAGTCGTCCGGCCAGGAAGGCGGCGATCGAATCGGAGGTCAGCCGGAACGAGCGCTCCAGGGAGCCCTCGCCCCGGACAAGGGACGAGGCGAGCAGGATCGGGACGCGACCCGCCTCGGCCACCAGCTCGGCCGCCCGCAGGTTGTCGACCGCGGTCGAGCGTCTGGTCAGCGATGAGAGGAGGAGGCCGTACTGATCCATCGCCAGGAGCGCCATGTGGTGCGCCGTCCGCTCGTCGATGCCGCGGCGCCGCATCTGCTCCCGCACCAGGTCCGCGAACACTCCGCCGCCCGGGACGACGAGCAGGCGTCTGCGCGCCGCCAGGAGCGCGATGCGCTGCAGGAGCGGACGCAGCGACGCGCCGCGGCCGAGACTCCCCCCGACCTTGAGCAGCAGATCCCAGCGAAACGGTGGCGTACCCCGCAAAACGGCGACCCTCCTCGCCGGATCCGCACAGGACGGATTCGCGGACCGTCCGCCTACCTACGTTGGTGCGCTCTCCTTGTCAACCAGAGAGCGCGCCGCGTCGGCGCTCGAATTCACTTCATGAAACGCGATCCCTCGATCTCTTCCGCCAGCAGCACGCCGAGCGCGGCCGCCGGCGCCGCCCGGCCCCAGTCGTCCCCGGCCAGGCCGGGAAAAAGACCGGCGAGGGGGGCCGTCTTGAGACCGGCCCGGCGGGCCGCTCTGTCGGCGAGAAAGACGCCGGCGCCCGCCGTGATCGCCACGGATTCTCCGGGCGGATCGCGGGACAGGACCTGGACGATCGCCTCCGCGACCTGTCCGACCTGGCGCTCCGCCAGGAAGCGGGCGATCGTCTCGATGGCGGAGGCTCCGATCATCCCGGCATCGGCGCACACGAGTCGGGCCAGGCGGGTTCTCGCGTCCTCGAGGCTGCGGCCGCGGCCGTCCGGGGTGGCCACGGTGTAGTCCCGCTCCGCGATCGTCCCCAGGATCCGGTGGACGTCCCCCATGATCGTGAAATGCTCGGGGGAGACGCGGCACCATCCGCCGTGCAGCGGCACGAACCCGGCGAGACTCGCGGGGGGCGTCCTCAGGCAGCCGGTGTACACCAGCTCCCCCGAGACGAGTCGCTCGGTGTCCGTGCGGCCGGCGGGGCACGGAGCTCCGCCACGGATCGGAACGATGTCCGTGGTCGTGCTGCCGACATCCACGAGCAGCGCCTCGGGGACGGCGCGCCCGATCAGGGTCGCCGTGGCCAGCCAGTTCGCCGCGGCCACGTCGAGCGGCCGCTCGCGCGCCTCGTCGATCGGGACGAGGCGTCCGCGCAGGTCGAGGACCCTCAGCGCACCCGGGAGAGCCTCGCTGCACGCGCCGAGGATCGCCCGCACGCCTTCCGGCCGGCTGCTCCAGGCGTCCGAGAGCTCGGCCGTCATCGTCACGGCGTGCGCACCGCCCCGATCGGCGAGCATGCCCCTCAGCCTTCCCGCCAGACCCGCCGGCTCCTTCCAGATCTCGAACGGGACGATCCGGGTCTCGATCGAGACGGACCCGCCGGTGGCGGTCAGTCTCGCCGATTTCAGATGGACGCCGCCGATGTCCCAGCCGAAATAATCCGCCATGTCCTCCTCGTGCCGAGGCCCCGGGCCCCGATCGGGCGCATCGCCGTGGCACCGTCGATCCTGAAGCGGCAGCGCCCGACCCGCGTGATGCGTTCCGGGAGGGGGCGGCCTGCGACCGCGTCCACGATCAGCGACGCCAGGTTCTCGCGGATCGAGACCCGGAGCCCCACGTAGGACGTGGTCAGGCGGGGGTTCACCTCGATCACCGTCGCCCCGGTCCGTCCGATCACGAGGTCGACCCCGAGGTAGCCGCGCACGCCGGCGCACGAATCGCGCAGCGCTCCGGCCGCGGCCCGGGCCGCCGTAACCGCCTCGTCGGCGCGCGCGTGGGGCCAGAAGGTTTCGCCGCCGAGGTACGCCGGGGTCCGCCCCCGCCGCAGTCTCTGCCTGTTGAGTCCGAGATCGAGGGTCGCCGCGGAGACCACGAGCGAGACGCTGGCCGGCGCCCCCGGAACGTAGTCCTGCGCCAGGAGATCGTCCCGGCGGGTCGCCCGGCGCACGACGTCGAGGGCGGCATCGATCTGCCGGCGGAGGCGCACGACCACGACGCCCTGGCCGCCGCACCCGTCCCGCGGCTTCAGGACGAACGGCGTCCTCATGCGGCGCAACGCCCGGCGCGCCGAGACGAACGCCAGGACACGCGTGCGCGGCGTCGGCACGCCGGCGGCGGCGAGGACGCGGGCGGTGCGCAGCTTGTCGGCGAGGAAGCGCACCGCCTCCGAAGAAGGGCCGAGCAGGGTGCGGCCGCTCCGCTCGACCAGGCGGCACAGCCTCTCCAGAATCCGGGACTCCTCGGGAGCCACGACCAGCGCCGCGTCGGCCCGGCGGAGGGCCGCGCGGAAGTCCCTGCGGCGCTCCACCACCAGGACGCGTGCCCCCGGCAGACGCGCCAGGTCGGCGACGACGGCGTCGCGCATGGCCCGTCCTTCCCCGGCTCTATCGGCGGCCGGAGCGACGCGCGGCAGGGCCGTAAAGTGCTCGAGGACGGCGATCTTCATGGGAGAATCTCTCCCGCGGTCCGGTGTCGAGGTGTCATCGCCCGATCGGAGGGGCCTTCCGGGAGTGCGGATTATACCCGTGATCGATCTTCGCGATGGAAAAGCGGTCCGCGGCCGTTCGGGCGACCGCGAGCGCTATCGTCCCGTCGAAAGCCGCCTGCCCGGGGGAGCCGCGGTCGATCTGTCGGACCCGGCCCTCCTCTTGTCGGCGTACCGCGCCCTCCTGCGCCCGGACATGGTCTATGTGGCCGACCTCGATCGCATCCTGGGTCGCGGCGACAACGACGCGACCCTGCTGGGCCTGGTCGCAGGCGCCCCCCAGGTCCGCGTCCTGTGGGACGGCGGTCTCTCCGGCGCCGCGGCGCTGGCGAGCGCGCAGCACGGCGGCCGCGTCGTCCCCGTGATCGGGACGGAAACGCTGCGCTCGATCGAGGAGCTGCGGCCGCTCTGCCGTTCCCGCTCCGGCAGCCGCCCGGTCCTGAGCCTCGACCTGAGCGCCGAGGGGGTCGTGAGCCGGTCTGCGCTGGTGGCGCCGATCGGCGAGGAGCGTCTGCTGGTGCAGGCGGGACGCTGCGGTTTCCGAACGGCCGTCGTCCTGCTCCTCGATCGCGTCGGCACGTCCCTCGGCCTGCCGTTCGATCGTCTGCGGCGTCTGCGCGCGGCCGCTCCGGACATGGAGCTGCTGGCGGGCGGCGGCATCGCTTCGATCGACGATCTCCTGGGACTTCGCGCCGCCGGTTTTGCCGGCGCGCTCCTCGCCACCGCCCTGCACGACGGATCGATCACCCCCGAAGACCTCGCGCGGGAGGGTTTCGTCCCGTGACAGGGATGCGCTCCCGGTCTCAGACGTCCTCGACGGACGACGTCGGAAGGCGCGGTGTCGCCTGGATGGTCCGGAAACGCCGCAGGAGCACCTGGCCGCTCGGCATTCCCTTTTTCTTGTGGACGTGCTTGCGCTGTGTGTAGTGCACGTCGACCCTGGACTCCTGGCGCGCACCGCTGTGATACGCGGCGATCTCGGCCGCGAGCTTGAGGGTGCGCTCGGGGAGCGCCTTGAGACGCTGCGGATTGCGCACGATCACGTGCGCTCCGGGCCGATCGGCGGCGTGCAGCCAGAAGTCCCAGGGCGAGGCGACGCGGAAGGTCAGGCTGTCGTTCTCCTGGCCGCTCCTGCCGACGAGGATCGACAGGCCGTCAGGGCTGGTGTGGCGCCGGACCCGCGTCGGCTCCTCCTTCGGCCGAACGGCCCGGGTGGACTTCGGAGCACGCGGGGCGTGCACCAGGCCGAGGCGGGCCATCTCGTCGCGCAGTCGATCGAGATCCTCGGGAGTCCGCGTGTCGGCGGCCGGCCCGGCGAGCGCCCGCCATTCCTGGAGACGCCGCCGGACGGCCTGGAGTCTTTTTTCGATCGCGATCACGCCCCGTTTGCCTTTCTTGTAGCGCTCGAACAGAAGGCGGGCGTTCTCCGGCAGCGGCAGGGCCGGATCGATCGGGACGGTCATCGGAGCGCCCGCCGCATCGTACGGATCGGGGACGACTGCCGTGTCTCCCTCGACCCGCACCCTGGACAGGCCGGCCAGGAGGGCCTCGCCCAGACGACGGTACCTGTCGCTCGCGCGCGCCCTGCCGAGCTCGTCCTCCAGCTTCCCGGTCAGCGTCGCCAGCCTCTCGATCTCCCTGCGAACCAGCGCCTCGTGGTGGTCCCGGAGATCCTTGAAGTCCCGCAGACGCTCGAGGAGCCCGAAGCCGGCCTCGGTGGCTGCGGACGGGCTGTCGAACGCCGTCGATGCGAGCCGGGGTCCTCCATCGCCGACGCTTTCGTTCCCCGGGCGAGGGGGGGCCAGGAGGGGCAGGGGCGAGACCAGGAGGTCGTTCCGGCCCGGGACCTCCCCTTCGCTCATCTCCTGGAGCGGACGGATTGAGTAGACCACCGGCGACCACGCATCCGAACGGGCCGCCTCGAGCAGTACCGCGAGCCGGCGCTCGGCGGCGGCCGCGTCGGCCCCGGCGGCGTCGAGATCGCGGGCGAGCAACGGGCTGACCTTCTCCAGGAAGCCGCGTGCGCCGCCGAACCTGTCCCGGGCGATCTCGATCGCCTCCGGACCGACCGGGATCGCGTCAAGTGTCTCGCGACCGGGCGGCGGCTGGTAATGCACCCCCACCGCGGGGGCGCGGAACTCGCTCCTGAGATCGCGGCAGTAGCCCAGGATGACCCCCCGGGCGTCGAGCAGGAACAGATTGGCCGAGCGGCCGAGAAGCTCGAAGATGAGACACCGCTCGACGGCGCCCCCCTCGCGGTCCCTCAGCCGGAAGCGCATCTCGACCACGCGATCCCACGGACGCTTCGTCAGGGAGGCGAGGACCGCCCCCGCGAGCTCCTGGTCGAGCCAGGCGGCGAACCGGTCGGGCGGCTCCTCGTCCAGGCGCCGCGCACCGAGAAGGTGCAGGCGGGGCAGATCGGGTCGGACGCAAATGAGCAGGTTGTCCCTGGACGGCGTCGTGAAGCGCAGGACGTAGCGGCTCCGTCCGAGGGAGACGACGCGCAGGACCTCGTGCTCCACCAGACGGGACGCGGCCTCCGAGACCACCGCGTGCAGAAGGAACTGGTCCATGGTCATCGAAGGGGCCCCTGCGGGGGTGCGATCGGTGCCCCAAAGAAAAAGGGGCGACCGGTCATCCCGGTCGCCCGTCGAGTGTCGTCCTGGCCGGCCCCCCCCCTCCGGGAGGGACGCCGCCCTTCTAGCGGTCGCGCACCTGCTTGATCCCGCGCGACACGGCGCGATCGATCTTCGCTTCCACCTGATCGGTCGGCAGCCTCTCGACCTCGGCGATCTCGCTGACGATGAGGTATTTCGCCTTGTCGAGCATGCGCCTCTCCCGGTAGGACAGGTTCTTCTGAAGCGCCAGGTGGCTGAGGCTCTTGAAAACGCGGGCGACTTCCGTGATCGAGCCGGTCCGCATCTTGTCGGAATTCTCCTGGAAGCGTCCCTTCCAGTCGTCGTAGAGGGTGATCTTCGTGTCCTTGAGGACGTCGAAGACCTCCTCGACCTCCTTCTTCGTGACCACGCGGCGCAGACCGACGTTCGTGGTGTTGCTGCGGGGTACCATCACCGTGCTGTCGTTGGCGACGATGCGCAGGGTCAGGAATTCCTCCATCCTGTCCCCCATCGTCCGCTTCTCGATCTGCTCGATGATTCCCAGCCCGTGGTTCGGATAGACGACCTTGTCGCCGATCTTGAATTCCTTGATTTCCAAAGTCTGCCTCCAAAGGACCCCGGCGCTCTGAGGGGCTCTGCGCTCGATAATGTGGTAGAAATCTTAGCAAAATTTGGGCCTTAGGTCAATGAGCCGGGTGAGACTTCGATGATACGCTTCGGCGTCGCTGGCTGGGATTACGCTGATTGGGCCGGAATCGTCTATCCGTCACCGAATTGGCGCGGCTTCGATCGTCTCTCGTATCTCGCCGGTTTTATGGATACGGTGGAGATCAACGTGACCTTCTACCGCCCGATCGATCCGAAGACGTCCCTCTCGTGGGTAAATCGCGTTCCCTCAGGCAGTTCGTTCCTGTTCACGGCGAAGCTGTATCAGGCCTTCACGCACGCGGGGTCCATCGATCTGGATCCCGAGGCTCGCACCTTTCTGGCCGCGGTCGATCCGCTGCTTCGATCCGGACGTCTGGGCGCGGTCCTGATGCAGTTTCCGCACGCCTTTCATGACCGGCCGGACAGCCGCGCGCACCTGTCCCGTGTCGTCCAGCGCCTGCCTGGCCTGCCGCTGGTGGCGGAATTCCGGCATCGCTCCTGGGACAACGAGGGGGCGCTCGCCTTCCTGAAGGAGATGGGGGTCGGGTTCTGCAATATCGACCAGCCGGCCCTGGGGTCGACCCTCCCTCCGACCACGCACGTCACGTCCCGGATCGCCTACGTCCGTCTGCATGGCCGCAACGCCGCGAACTGGTTCGCCAGGGAGGGTAAGCGGCGGGAGACCCCGGAGGTCCGCGGCACCGGGAGCGCGCGGTACGACTACCTCTATTCGATGGAGGAGCTGCTCCCGTGGGTGGAGCGCGTCCGCAGGCTCGGCGGGAGCGCCGAGGAGGTCTTCGTGATCGCCAACAACCACTACCGCGGCAAGGCGCCCGCCAACGCCCTGATGCTGAAGAAGACGCTCTCGGGACACCGCGTCCAGGCGCCGGCCGGACTCATCGCCGCGTATCCCGAGCTCGCGGAAGCGGCCGATCCCTTGAAGCCAACCGCGCGCGTTTCGAAGCAGGGCCGTCTGTTCTGATCGCGCCTAGCCGTTCGCCTCTTCGGCGACCTCGGTCTCGCTGACCGTCTCCGTCCCGTCCACGTCCACGGCGACTTCGCGGACTTCGTCGATCTTGCAGCTGCCGCACAGGGGGAGCTTGTCGAACTCGTGCCCGAGGTAGCGGCGGCGGATCTCCCTGGCGACCGGTCCGTTCCAGACGTCCCAGATGCTGCTCTGGGTGATGTTGCCGAGCACCTGCTGTCGGCTGTAGTCGACGCAGCAGAGGACCAGGTCGCCGTTGAACATGATGTAGGCCTGCTTGAAGAGCCTGGTGCAGGTCGTGTAGTAGGACATCGACCGCGTCCGGCTGAAGCTCTCGGCGTCCTTGATGTTCCCGCCGCGGTTCTCGAGCGTCGTGTACTTGGAGGCGACGCCGCGCGATCGCCAGTAGGCGACCGCCTTGCGGGCGTCGATGACGGCGGTGTCCACCATGGTGATCCAGAGTTTCGGCCGCTCCAGGTGGCGCTCGCGCTGCGTATCGATGAAGTGACCCACGTTCGCGAGGGTGCGCTCGAAATTCATGTTCCCGCGCATCGTCCTCTCGTACGACTCCTTGTCGATCCCCTGGAAGGAGATGTACAGCTCGTGGATTCCGTCCCCCATCTCGAGGAGCTTGTCGACCACGGGAGGCGTCAGGAAATGCCCGTTGGACGTGACGACGACCTTGCAGTCGGGGATCTTCTCGTTGATGTAGCGGATCTTGTCGAACAGATCGCGATCCATCAGCGGCTCGTTCATCAAGTACGGGCTGATGCGCCGCACACCGTGCTCGGCCGCCTCGTCGACGACCCGCCTGAACAGGTCCGGCGTCATCTTCCCTTTCGCCTGCGTCTCGTAGGTCTCGCCGTACGGGCAGAAGATGCAGTCGGCGTTGCAACCGGTGAAGGTCTGGATCTGGATCGTGCGGGGGAACGAGGGGACCGGGCGGCGCGTGAGCCTGTTCTTGACGCGGGCCCACGGGGAATCCCCCGGCTGGTCCATGTAGTAGCTGTTGATCTTCAGAGCGCCCATCAGACCCCGGCTCCGATCGACCGGTAGACGTCCTCGGTCTTCTCCACCATCCTGTCGGCCGTGAACTCCAGGACCCGCTTCTGCGCCGCCGCCGAGTACTGAGCCCTCAGACGCCGATCCTGCGCCAGGATGACCATCGCCCGCGCCAGCGCGGGCGCGTTCCCCGGAGGGACGAGAAGACCGTGGCGCGCATCTTCGACGATCTCCTCGATACCGTCAAGCGCAGTGGCCACCAGGGGCGTGCCCGCGGCCATCGCCTCCTTCAGCACCGCAGGCGAACCCTCGCCCGACACCGAGGATAGAACGAACAGGTCGAGGCCGGCAAACACATCCGGCATGTCGTCGCGAAAGCCGGCGAATACCACGCGGGACGTGATCCCGAGACGTTCGGCGGCGCGCCGCAGGGAGACGTCCGCCTCGCCCCGGCCAAACACGACGAAGCGCGCCTCAGGCATCTCCGTCGCCGCGTCGGCGGCGGCGGAGAGGAAAACGTCCAGCCCCTTGTGCGCGGCCAGATGCCCCGCGGTGCCGACGAGGAAGGCCGTGTCGGCGTCGTCCCCCAGGAGCGGACGCAGGGACTCCCGCAGCCGCGATCTCTCCCCCTCGCGGAAGCGTTGCGGATCGATCCCGGAGTGCACCACCGCGACGCGTGCCCGATCGAGCCCCTGGCGGATCAGCAGGCGGCGGATCGCCTCCGACACGGCGATGACGCGGTCGACGCGGAAGCCGTACTTGACGCGTCCCAGGACCCGCCCCCGCAGCGGGAACGACAGGCGTCGCGCCGCCACGATCCGCGGTCTGTCCCGCCACAGGAGAGTGGCCAGCGTCGCCAGCGTCACGGCGTGCGCCGTGTGCGCGTGCAGCAGATCCACGCGCTCCTCCCGCAGGGTCCGGGACAGGAGCCGGGCCGATCCCAGGTCGAGCTCGCCGCGGCTCCGGACAGGGACCGTCGCCAGTCCCGCGGCCGCGGCGCGCCTCAGGAGCTCGCCCTGCGGCGGCCCGGCGACGAGGCAGCGGTAGCCGCGCGCCCGCAGACCCTCGGCGAGACGCAGTGTCTGCGCCTCCCCGCCGCGCCAGTCGGTCTCGGTGTTGAGGTGCAGGATCGTCTGCACGGCGGGATCCCGGCTCGTCAACGAGGCCGCGCCTGCTGCCCGGGACGTGCGGTGTGCCCCGGCGCGCGGTCATGGCGCGGGCGCCGCTCCTCGTCGACCATCCGGCCGATCTGCTCCTGAGCCTGGAGACCGTCCGCCTCCACTTGGGGCGTGATTCCGGTGGCGCCCTTCAGGACGTGCATCTCCCACAGACGGGCGTACTTGAGGTAGACCGTGAAGGCCCCGAGCATCGACAGCACCAGCCCGTGCAGGCCCTCGAGGAACCCGAGACGGACGACGTACATCTTGAAGAAACGCGTCACGGGGCGGCCGAAGATCTGCAGCGCCCCCGCCCTCCTTCCATCCTTGTAGAGCTGCGCCGCCCCCCACTCGCTGTAGATCTGCAGTTTCCTCCAGTACTGCCCGAACGACCGGAAGGAGCGGTGCTCGAGCGGGTGGCGGAGAACCGGCAGCGGACCGGGGAGATCGATTTCCGCGTGCACCTCGCGGTCCTGGTAGCGAGCGACGTCGCGACGGAACAGACGGATGACTTTGTCGGTCCCCCAGCCGCACCGCCTGATGCGGCGGCCCAGGAAATGGTTCGCCCGCAGGATCCAGTAGCCGTCGTGCCGCGGACCCGAGACCAGGAGGGCCAGGATCTCATCCCTCAGCTCGGGTGTGACGCGCTCGTCCGAATCGACCAGGAGGACCCACTCGTGCGTCGCCTGGGGGATCGACCAGTTCTTCTGCTTCGCCGAGTACACGTATTCATGCTGCAGGACGCGCGCTCCGAGCTCGCGGGCGATGGCCACGGTCGCGTCGCTCGAATAGGAGTCGACGACCAGGATCTCGTCCGCGAAGCGCACCGAGTCGAGGCAGTCGCGCAGGGTGGATTCCTCGTTGAAGGTCGGAACGATGACCGTGAGCGGCGGTCGCCCGGCGCTCATCCCTTGTGCTCCTTGCGGGCTTCCTTCTGCTGCGTGCGATCGTAATCGGAGAGCATCTCCTTCGCCCGGGCGGCGAGCTTTCCGTCCGGCTGTTCCTGCAGCAGCCGGCCGATGAATTCCTCGGCCTCCGGACGATTGCCCACCGCCAGAAGACAGGTGCCGATGTCGAACAGCACCTGGGCCGTCCGGTTGTACTGAGGGTAGCGGTCGAGGATCGTGCGGTACCGATCGATGGCGGCATTGTATTTCTTGCGCTTCTGGTAGAAGCGGGCGACGACGCGCTCGTGCTCCGCCAGGCGGTCGTGGCACGCGATGATCTTCTTCTTGGCCTGCGCGACGAACGGGCTCGTCGGGTAGACGGTCTCCACCTTCTCGAACTCCTGGATCGCCTGCAGCGTGAGCGTCTGGTCGCGGTCCGGCGAGAGCGCCTGCTGGAACAGCGACATGCCGACCATGTACTGGACGCGGGCCGATTCTTCGTGGTTCGGATAATAGGTCAGGAAGGTGCGGAACGAGTTGAGCGCCTCACCGTAGTTGAGCTGCCCGCCGTCCTTGAAATAGGCGTCCGCGATGCCCAGCTGGATCTTCGGCAGGATGTCCCGATCGTCCGGCGGAACGCGCGGCATCAGCTCCTGCAGCATCGTGCGGCCCGTGTAGTAGTGCTTCTTCGCGATCCTCTGCATGGCGAGATCGTAGGCCTGCTGCGGCGGCAGGAGAGGCCGCTGCTTCTTGTGATTCGTGGCGCAGGCCGTGGAGCCGAGCAGGGCGAGCGCGAGCGCCGCGGCCGCGAGCGGGCGCCGGACGCGCAGGCGGAGATCGATCGACGAGGCCGTCACGCCAGGAGCTCGCGGAGCGCCGCGGGCAGGCGGCGCGGCCGTCCGCGGCGATCGACGGCAGCGTGGCTCGTGGTCCCGGTCGCCAGCAGGCGGCCGTCCGCCTCGGATTCGACTCGGTAGGAGAAGGCGATGCGCACGGCGCCCGCGCCCTCGACGCGCGTGACCACCCGCAGCAGGTCGTCGTAGCGCGCCGGTGCGTGATACGCGCAGGCGGCCTCGATCACGGGCAGGAAGATCCCGTCGTCCTCGAGGAGGCGGTAGGTGACGCCCTTCGCCCGCATCAGCTCCGTGCGGCCGACCTCGAACCAGACGAAATGGCTCGCGTGGTGGGCCACTCCCATGCGGTCCACCTCGGGGTAGCGGACCCTCACCTGCACGACATCGCCGCCGGACACCTCCTCATCCCCGCCGCGCGGGCTTCAGGAGATCCGCCAGGGCACGCGCGCGTCCCTTCGGATCGTGGCCGTCGAAGACCGCGGAGCCCGCGACAAGGATATCGGCGCCGTGCTCGCGGATCGCGACGATGTTGTCGGTCCCGATGCCGCCGTCCACCTCGATTCTCGCCCTCGCGCCCGAGTCATCGATGTGGCGCTTCAGCGAGGCGATCTTCGTCATCACCGTGGGAATGAAGCGCTGGCCCCCGAAACCGGGATCGACCGACATCAGGAGCACGTAGTCGAGGTCGGGCAGTATGTCGTGGAGCGTGGCGAGCGGGGTCGAGGGATTGAGCGCCACGCCCACGGCGGCCCCGCAGTCCCTGATGAGCTGCACCGTGCGGTGCAGGTGCGGCGTGGCCTCCTGGTGGACCGAGATCATGTTGGCGCCGGCTCGTGCGAAACGCTCGATGTAGAGGTCCGGCCGCTCGATCATCAGGTGAACGTCCAGGAGCAGGCCGGTCAGACTGTCGATGGCCTCCACGATCAGGGGACCGATCGTCAGGTTGGGGACGAAATGTCCGTCCATGACGTCCAGGTGGAACAGCCCCGCACCGCCCGCCTCGGCCGCGGCGATCTCGTCGGCCAGGTGACCGAAATCGGCGGTCAGGATCGAGGGCGCGAGCGCGGGGGTGGCCGGCAGGCGCGCTGCGGAGCGCGCCGGGTCCGCCTTCTCTTTGGGCAGCCTAGCCACCGTCCCGGCTCCGGCCGGCGACGGTGAGCGTCACGAGGTCGCCGCTGCGCACGGGGTACCCGGGTTCGGGATCCTGCGACGTCACCGTCCCCTGAGACGCGCCGCTCCCCGCGTCGTGGCGCAGCGGCGCCACGCGCACGCCCGCGCGCGCCAGGAACGCCAGCACCTCGTTCTCGCCGCGGCCGACCAGGTACGGCATCACGTAGACCCGCGGCCGGGCGCCGCGGCTCACGAGCATGGCGACCTTGGCGTCGCGCAGCCCGGCGCTCTCCGGCAGCGGGTCCTGGGCGATCACCATGTTCTCCTCGACCCTGCGGCTGTACACGTAGACCTGGTCTCCCAGTTTCATTCCCTGCTGCTGCAGCGTGATCTGCGCCTTGCGCGCCGCCCCGCCGCGCAGCTCCGGGATCGAGTTCACCTTGTTCCCGAGGCTGACGACGACCTTCACCTTGCGCTGCGGCTTGATCGATGTCCCGGGCGCAGGGTCCTGCGCCAGGATGCGCCCGGCATCGAGCGCTTCGTCGTTGCGCTGCGCCGCCTCCTCCAGGATCAGTCCCTGTTTCTTCAGGAGGGCGGCGGCGTCCTCGGAGGTCAGTCCCGAAAGGTCGGGAACCGCGACGTCCTGCCCGGAGACCGAACGCCTCACCGTGAGATAGGCGCTGAGCACTCCGACCGCCACCAGAAGCCCGGCGAACGCGCCGATCCACGCGAGGACGATGACTCCCCGGCGCATCTGATCTCGCTGCAATTCGTTGAAGATACGGGCCTCCGCAACGACGGCATGGTAGCACAGCGTTCCCGCGGGACCCAAGACGAGCGCCCGACAGAACCGCCTATCCGCTCCTGGACAGGACCGCCGCGAAAAACCCGTCCGTGTCGTCCCGGTGCGGCAGGGTCTGCAGGAAACCGCGCCCGTCCACCAGACGGTGCAGCTCCGGCGGAAGAATCGAGCGCGCGTCAACGAGGGTGAGATCCCCGCGCTCGAGCAGCAGCTCCTCGATCCGCTCCGGCCCCTCCTCCGGCTCGAGGCTGCAGACGGAGTAGACCAGGCGACCGTTGGGCGACACCAGTCCGGCGGCCGCGCGCAGCGCCCGTCCCTGCGCCCTCGCCGCCGCCTGGATGTCCTCCGGGCTCCGCCTCCAGCGGATCTCCGGGTGCCGCCTGATCACGCCCGTCCCGGTGCAGGGGGCATCGAGAAGCATCCGGTCGAAGAGGCCGCGCAACGCGGGTCGCTCCGCGTCCATGACCACCCGGAGGAGGCCCGCGATCCCCAGACGCCGGGCATTGTCGTCGAGAAGCCGCAGACGCTCGACGGAAGCCTCGGCGGCGACGATGCGGGCGCCGGGGGGCAGCGTCTCCGCCGCCGCCAGGAGCTTGCCGCCGGGTGCTGCGCAGAGATCGAGAAGGCCGCGCGCGGGGTCGATCGGCTGGAGGAGGAGCGCGACGATCTGGGCCGCCTCGTCCTGAATGTAGATGAGACCGTCGCGAAACACCTTCGTGTGCTGCGGCGCACCGCTGACCACCCGCAGGGCGCCTGGAAGCAGCGGCGACGGACCGGTCGCGACTCCTTCCTCCCGGAGCCGCCTCTGCACCGATTCGGACCCCTCGGACGGCTGCCTGAGGCGCAACACGGTTGGTGCGGGTCTGTTGAGCGTCTCGAGAAGAGACTCGCACTCCTCGCGACCGAAGCGCTCGAGGTAACGCTCGACCAGGAAACGGGGGAAGGAGTGCCTCTCGGCCAGGACGAGCGCCATGTCGGAGGACTCTTCGGAAGGAAGGAGGTGCGGATCGAGCCCCCCCTCCAGGAGCCGGCAGGCGGCCCGCAGGACGCCGTTCGCGAACGCGGCCGCTCCGCGGCCCCGTCGCGCGCGGAGCAGCGACACGGCTTCGTTCACGGCGGCGGCGCGCGGCACGCGCGTCAGGAACAGGATCTGGAACAGCGCCATCCGAAGAGCGAGGAGCGTGGGCAGGTCGATCTCGGAAAGAGGGCGCGCGGAAGTCGTCTCGATGAGCCGATCGAGCGTCCGTCTGCGGCGCAGCACGCCATAGACGAGTGTCGTGGCCAGGTGCCGTTCGCGCTCGTCCGGGACATGGATTTCCGCCAGCAGCAGATTGCTGCTCCCGCCGCGGCCCTCGACACCCTCCAGGACGCCGAGCGCCGCGCCGCGGGCCGTTTCAGGCCGGTGGCGCCTGTGCGAAGGTCTCGCCGACACGGATCATCCTTCCATTCGCCGCCTCGCGCGCCGTCATCACCTTGCGTCCCGGAAACTGCACCTGGAGGATCCGCAGCTGGGTATCCCCCTGGCATTGGACGACGATGGCGTCCTGCGCGGCGATCACCTGCCCGGGGGCGGGCCGGGGGCGGCGCGCGGGCGACGCTTCGAGCCCCACTTCCGCGCGGTGGATGAGGACAGGCCGCCCGTGCAGGTAGGTCACCGCCACGGGCCAGGGGTGGCAGCCGCGCACCTGGTTGGCGATGTCCTGGGCGCCGCGCGACCAGTCGATCCGGCCGTCGGCGCGGCTCAAGGACGGGGCCAGGCTCGCCTCGCCCGGATCCTGCTTCTCCGGCTGCAGCGCGTTGCGCGCGTGCAGGTCGAGCGTCCGCGACAGGAGCTCGGCGCCGAGATCGGCGAGTCGGCGGGTCAGCTCGCCGGCCGTCTCGTCCAGCCCGATGGCGCACTCCTGCTGCAGCAGGATGTCGCCGGTGTCGAGTCCCTGGTCCATTTTCATCGTGGTCGCCCCGGTGATCTTCTCTCCCGCCATGATGGCCCGCGCGATCGGGGCGGCGCCGCGGTACTTCGGCAGGAGCGATGCGTGCAGGTTGATGCACCAGCGCCTGGGAATCGTCAGGACCTCGGGCGGCAGGATGCGGCCGTAGGCCACCACGACGATCGCCTCCGGTCCGATCCCGGACAGACGTTCGATGAAATCCGGGACGGCGACCGATTCGGGAGTGATCACCGGAAGACCGGCCCGCCGGGCCTCCGCCTTCACGGGAGAGGGCTCGGGTGGCGAAGACTGCCGTCGGCGCGGTCGATCGGGCTGCGTGACGACCGCCAGGACTTCGTGCCCGGCCCCCAGGAGCGCGCGCAGGGAAGGCACGGCGAAATCGGGCGTCCCGAAGAAGACGATTCGCATGCTCCGATCCGCCGGGGACCCGGTCAAATTCTCAAACCGGGACCAGGTCCCAGTCCCCGGCACGCATCTTCTTCTGGACCTTCCTCTTGATGAACCGGCGCTTGAGGGGGCTGAGGTGCTCGATGAACAGCCGGCCGTGCAGGTGATCGATCTCGTGGTTGAAGGCGCGCGCCAGGAGGTCCCGGCCCTCCAGTGTGCGGATCCTGCCGTCCAGATCCATGGCCTCGATCACACAGCGCTCCGGCCGCGTCACGTTTTCGCTGAAACCGGGGAGACTGAGACAGCCCTCTTCTTCGGTGTACGAGCCGGAGGATTCGACGATCCGGGGATTGATCAGGACCTGCACCTCCCCCGGCTTCTCCCCGGCCGTGATGTCGACCACGGCGACCGACAGCGCCACACCGACCTGGTTGGCGGCCAGGCCAACGCCCGGGGCGGCGTGCATGGTCTCGATCATGTCCCTGACGAGACGCTCGATGTCGGGCGTGATCGCGCGCACGCTCTCGGAATCGATCGCGAGCACTTCGTGGGGATAGCGCAGGATCGGCAGGATCGCCATGAGGGCGATTGATTTACCACACGCCCGTCGAGGCGTCAAGAAATGCCGCGCCGTCAGCGCCCTTTGTCTTTGTCCTGGCCTTCCTCGGGCTTCGGCTGGGGCCTCGGAGGGGCGGGCCGGGCCTGCGGAGGTCGTTCCGGACGCTGGGGGGGCTTCACATCGGGTCGCGCAGGCGGTGGCGGCACGCGCTGAGCCTCGGTGCGGGGCCGGGCGCGCTCCCCGCGGACTCCATTGAAGAGCCTTCCGGCCGCTTCATCGGATTGGCCGCCCGGGCGGCGCGATTCGGTGCGCGGGGGCTCGCGGTCAGGCGCGTCCTGGCCGCGTCCCTGGTTCCCCGCCTGGGGGCGCGGACGGTTGTCCCTCGACGGCTCCTGGGGTCGCGCCTGCGGGGCGCCTTCTGCCCGCCCCGGTCCCTGGGAACGCTGCGGGGGCGCGACCCGCTCGCGCGGCGGTGCCGACTCACGCCCGTTCGGGCGCTGAGGTCCGCCCGCGATGCCGCGTGGAGGTGTCTGCGGGGGGGCCCCTTCTCTCGCCGGGCCGCCGGCACGAACTCGCGGGCGCCCGTTGGCATCGGACCGCGGCGGCGTCT
The DNA here is from genome assembly GCA_035635555.1 of Candidatus Dormiibacterota bacterium. Taxonomy (NCBI): domain Bacteria; kingdom Bacillati; phylum Candidatus Dormiibacterota; species Candidatus Dormiibacterota bacterium. The sequence continues at coordinate 50,248 of DASQAT010000006.1, read as the reverse complement.
GTCGAGGGCGGACGCCGGGGGCCTCGGGGCGGACATCGGGACGACCCCGCTGGACGCGCGCTTTGTCTCGGGGCTCCGCCGCCGGAGCGCCCCGCCGCCCGCGGGGGCCGGGCGCGACTCTCTCTACGGAGCGGAACGGCATCGCCTTGTTGTCGCGATCGACCACGACCGGCAGGGGGGCCCGCGTCTGGCGGACCGTCTCCACGAAGCGGGTGGCGCGCTCGGGTTTGCCGCCCACCTCGCGCGGGTTGAAGCGTGGGAGGCGCGAGGTGATCACGACGTCGGTGCCGCGCGGCAGTCGATCGACACGCACCCCTGCGCGCGGCGCACGCGGGTTGGTGAACTGGTCGACCGGCACGAACCGCCAGCCGCGCGGCTGCAGGCGCGTCACGTTGACGTTGACGACGTTGACGATGGTCACGTCCTGGAACACGGGCCGGTTGTAATAGTTCAGCGGGCACCAGCCGATGTGGGACGGACCGACTGCGAAGCTGACCCAGGCCCCGCTCCAGATGCGCCCCGGGATCCAGAACCAGCCGACATCGACGGCGAAGTCCCAGCGGCCGTAATGATACGGCGCCCAGCCCCACGGGTCGGAGGAGACCCATACCCAGCCGGTCGAGCACCAGGACCAGTAGCCGTTCACGTAGGGGCCCCAGGAGCCGGAGTAGACCGGCCTCCACACCCAGCCATAATCGGGGACCTGGCGCCAGGAGCCGTAGTAAGACAGCTCGCTCATGTAGGGGTGGACCTCGTACGGAACCTCGTCCACGACCTGGTCGACCGGCTCGTCCTTGTCGTGTCTGAGGTAGGCCTCCTGGCGACCCTCGCAGAAGCGGTCGAAGTCGTCGAGACGCGCCGTGTTGAACCGTCGCGACTCCGAGGGGGCCCGGCTGGGCTGCACGCTGCTGCGCTCCCCGGAGCGCACCAGGACCGACCCGTCGTCGCCCGAGAGCTCGGCCACCCCGCGGAACGAATACAGCGTGGTGACCCCATCCTCGGTCTCGATCCGGAAGCTCCCTCCTGAAAGCAGGTAGATCGACCCCGCTTCCGTGTCGACCCGGTACGTCTTGTTCTTGCTTTCCGGCTCGGGGGCCTCGATGCGGATGGCACCCTGCTCCAGCGCGAACAGGTTGGTGGCCTCGTAACGCGTGTCGATGTCTGCGAGATTCCGCACGTCGACATGCGTTCCGCGATCAAGCCACACGGTCGAGCCGTCCGACAGGCCGATCTCGGAACGGCCGTCCCCGGTCGTCAGGCTGTCGCCCGGAGCGATCGGGTCATTCACCGTGGCGTCCGCGACCTCTCCCTGACCGGTCCTCTGCAGGGTCAGTCCCCCCTCCAGGTAGCGCACGCGTCCGAAGGTGGAGCCGGAATCAGGATCCGGGTCGCGGTCGTCGGCCCGGGCCGCCGTCATCCGGCCGCCGAACGACAGGAGGGCACCAAGGATGAGAACGGGGAGGACGAATCGCGACCATCTCGGATTGGGACGCATGTTCCTGACCACCTTTCCCGGGAACCGATCCTCCGGTCCCACTCCCCGGCTAAGCCAATTCCGTGCCACGAGGTTCGAGGATCCTTCCCTCGCAATTGGCTGGGATTCTCCGCGCGGGGAGTCGAACCTCCCACCGGCAGCCTTGGAATGTCCCCCGGTCAAAGGGCACCGTCCTCGCCTCCGGACACCGCAGGGTCCGCTTGTGAGGTGCGCGTGGCCGAGGCTATACTGGCTCATGACTCGCCGCCTCGGTCATCTTACTCCCCTTGCTCTCCTCCTGTTCCTGGCGGCCCTGGTGCTCCTCCTCCCGACCGAGGCGGCTGCGCGGAAGGTCAAGCCGGACCCCGGAAAGGACAAACCGCGGCTGTCCCTGATCGCCGATCCGGCCTTCGGCTTCACGCCGGTGACCGTCACGCTCACAGGTCACCTTACGGGCGTCGACCTGCACGACCGGAACTTCTGCCACGCGGCGGTCACCTGGGTCCGGATCGACCCGGGCCAGACCGAGCGTGACAGCTTCAGGGTGCGCGAGGACCCCGCCTGCGTGCACCCGGACGAAGACATCTCCGTGGCCGACACCTTCAACAAGACCTTCGATCTGTATCGTCCCGGTTCCTACCTGATCCGCCTGGAGATCCAGGCGAAGGACGGGACACGGGTCGTCTCGACGTACACACGGGTCGAAGTCCTGCGGGTTCAGTAGGTCGGCCGCGGTCCGGGTCCACGGCTCAAGGCTGCTGTTCTTCGGGCCGGGGCTCCTCGGGCTGAGGCTGGCCGAGCTGCTTCAGGAGGCGATCCTTGACGCGCTCGCGCAGCTTCTCCTTCGCCCGCTCCTTGGCGGTTGCAGTCTGGGCCCGCGCATTGAGGCGGAAGGCCGGGCTGGCGAGGTTCCCTTTGAGCCCGAAATAGACGACCAGGCGGCCGTTGTCGGTGAGACCTCCCAGGCGCGCGTTCTTCTCGACCATCCCGCGCGTCGAGTCCTCCGAGAATCGCGCGGCGACGTCCAGATCCAGGGTCGCGTCGAGCCCGACATCCCCCTTTCCGTCCAGGTCGAGATCGGTGGAGTGCAGCTGCAGATCGTCGGTTCTGGCCCTCCCGTCGGCGATCGACAGGCCCGCCTTGAGGCTCTCGAATGGCGTGCTCTCCTTGCCTATTCCCTTTCCCCCCGCCAGCTCGAGAAGTGAGGCGACCTGCTTCAGAACGCTGATCGAGGTGAGCGATCCATCGGTCAGGAGAACGCGACCGGTGCCGCGCGCGGTCTTGAGGATTGCGTCCATTCCGGCTCCGCCGGCTTCAAGATCGAGGGTGCCCGCGAACCGGCCGCTGAGCAGCCCCTTCAGGGACGGGTCGTAGGCAGCCAGCAGCGGCTCGACATCGATCTTGTCCAGCCTGGTCGCGACCGCGTAACGCGGCACGGCGCGGGAGATGTCCACGCTGCCGGAACCCTGCACCGTCCCCCCGTAGAAGGAGGCTGCCAGGTCCTTGAGGGTGAGCACGCTCTTCGACAGGGACATGGAGGCGCGCAGATTGGCGAGGTCGAACGTCTGGAAGCGAATCTCCTTGACCTCGAGGCGGCCGCCGCCGCTGACCTGGTCAAGAAGGCCTCCGGAGGAGGCGGCGGCCGGTTCGGCGGATGGGGCGCCGGCCGCCGGCACCGCCGGCACCAGGGTCGCGATGATCTCGTTCAGGTCGAGACGAGGGGAGGTCAGCGTGAAGCCGATCCGTGGCCGCATGAAGTTCTCGACCTGAAGACTCCCGCGCAGGGAGGAGGAGCCGGCGCTGACCTTGAAGTCGTTCCAGACCGCCCGGTCGCCGTCCACGTTGAGAGACCCCGACAGGTCCTTGAGGGGGAGCGCCATTCCGGCATCGCGGTAGCTGAGGCCGCTCAGGACCAGACTCCCCTTGAAGCGGAGCGATTCAGGGCGCTCGATCGGGATATCGGCCGTTCCGTCGAGGTCGATCGAACCGCTGACCTGGAGTCCGGCCGGACGGGCCGCGCCGAGCCATGGCAGAAGGGTCACGAAATCCTCGGCGCGCAGCGCCCGGCCCCTGGCGCGCACGCCGATCTGCGGTTTCCCTCCGGGCGCGCTCAGCCGGGCCTCGGCCTTCAGGAGGCTCTTGCCCAGACCCGCCGAGAGGTCCAGCTCGGTCGGCTCCGCGCTGCCCCAGCCGCGGATGGTCGCGTCGACGGGTGCTATCACCACCTGGGCCCGCCGGCCCGGGACGACGGTGTCGTCGTAAACGAAGATGCGGCCCGAAGTGATGCGTGCCTTCTCCACGACCACGCCGGCGCCCGAGCCTGCCGAAGACCCCGAGGGCTTCGGCTGCGGCGCGGCGGAGGCGCGCTCCACCAGATCGTCGAAGTTCCATCGACCGCGGGCGTCCCGGATGAGAGTCAGGGTCGGACGGTGCAGCGTGAACGACGTCACCGTGGCGCGGCCCCGCAGCAGGCTGAAGAGTCCCAGCCGCACCGACAGCGAGTCGGCCGTCAGGGCGTTTCGGCCGGGGTAGGCGGCGGAATCGGAGAGGGTGATCGGTCCCCCGACCGACAGTCCCGGCGCCGGCAGGAGCGCGAAGGAGATCGTGCCGAGGCCGAAGGTCCGTCCGGTCGCTTCCCGGACGGAGGACACGATCATCGGCCGGTACCGGTTGACGTCCACCAGGAACGGCAGCGCGGCCGCCGCCAGGACCACCGAACCGGCCAGCGCGGCCACAGCGATCAGAATACGTCGAGCGGCGCGGCTCAGGGACGCCTCCTCCTCGCAGTCAGCGGGTCTTGTCCTTGTCTTCTTCCATGTAGGCCCGCGCAAGGCGCCGGGAGCGCGAGTATCCCAGGAGCGACGAGAAGCGGGCCATCTTGATCTGCCGTTTGATCTCTCCGAGTTTCCGCCGCGCCGCCTCCCGGCCCAGCTCGATGCACTCGAGTATCGCCGAAAAGTCCGCCCAGTGAACGTGGTCCACGTCGGGCTCGATCAGAACGTCCGCGAAGCGGCACTGCATGGTCTTGAGCGCCTCCGCCTTCAGCGCGTTCGCGCGCACCATGATGTTGAGACCGCTCCTGAGGCCGGAGGTGTCCTCGATCTCCTTCGAGACGTCGACGCCGATGACCAGGCTCGCGCCCAGCCGCAGGGCCGGCAGCACCGGGACCTTGCACATCCATCCGCCGTCGATGAGCAGCCGCCCGTCGATCGGGACAGGCGGCAGGAGACCCGGGACCGCGCTGCTGGCGCTGACCGCCGTTCGCAGGGAACCCTCGCGCAGGATGACCTCCTCGCCGCGGTTGATGTCGGTCGCGACCGCCGCGAACGGGATCGACGTGCTCTCGATCCGCACGTCGTCGAGGATGGAATTGATATTGTGCTCGAAGTGCTCGGCCGAGATCCACGACGTCTTCGCCATCGAGAACGAGTAGAAGATCCCCTTCTTGACGAGGGAGACGAAATTGTACAGGAGCCCCGGGCGCGCCTGGCGGCTCTCCTTCAGGAAGTCGAATCTGGATCTCTTGAACTGCTTGCTGAAAATGAACTCCCGGAAGCGCTCCTCGGTCGCCGCGGCGCTGCGCGTCGTGGCGTACACGCCTCCGACGAGCGCCCCGACGCTCGTCCCGACGATGAGGTCGATCGGAATCTGGCTCTCTTCGAGGGTCTTCAGGACCCCGATGTGCGCCAGCCCGCGCGCCGCGCCGCCCCCCAGCGCCAGCCCGACTTTGAACCCTTCGAACATCCACCCACCGGTCTGCGCGCACGATCCCGCGCCAGGGAGCCCGCACCGGCAGGCTCCGGCTCAATATAAGGTAGGGAGCGTCCGGAGGCCATCGAGCCGCGCAGAGCGGACCCGCCCACGGGCGTACCGACAGTCCGACCGCAGCGGGCAGCGCGGACAGTCGGGGGCGCGGGCCCGGCAGACACGCCGTCCCAGGGTGATCAGGTTGACGTGCGCCGTGAAGTACCGCTTTTGCGGGACGAGCCTGGCCAGGATCGCGTGGGTCCTCGCGGGCGTCGATCGGGCGGGTACCCAGCCCAGGCGGCGGGCGACCCGGTGGACGTGCGTGTCGACCGGAAACGCCGGCCGGCCGCAGGCGAACAGCAGGACGCAGCAGGCGGTCTTTTCTCCCACCCCTTTCAGTCCGAGCAGGTAGGCCTTCGCGTCCTCGATGGGGAGGCGCCTCAGCATCGAAAGGTCGAGCCTCCCGCGGTCGCGCCGGACCGCCCGCAGGACGCCCTGGATCACCCGGCTCTTGGTCTTCGCCAGCCCCCCGACGCGGATCGCGTCCTCCACGTCGGCCGGTCGGGCGCGCAGCACCCGCTCCCACGATGGAAATCGGCGGCGCAGCGAAGCGTACGCCCGGTCGCGGTTCAGGTCGTTGGTGTGCTGGGACAGGATCGTCAGGATCAGCTCGTCGAGCGGTTCGAGCCGCCGGGTGTGGCGCGGACGCCCGAACGCCCTCTCGAGCCGGTCGAGTGCCCGTTCCACGCGCCTTGGCAACTACTGGGTCCCGGGTGCGGGCAGTTGAGTGAACCGCCCGTCGCTCATCACCATGTCGTCGGCGCTGCCGATCCGCCCGTCGGCCCCGGGGCTGGTGAGCGTGAAGCTCTTCGTGTCCGATTGATACGCGAGCGTATTGCCCCAGGCGTCGACGGTGACGGGCGACGGCAGGAACGCCGGCACGAGCGCAGCGGTCGCCTCCTGGATCGACGTCCCCGGGGGGTACCCGCCGCGGTCCATCGAGTAGGTCGTCAGCGCCTTGCCGATGTTCTCCATCGTCCCGCGTGTGCCAATCAACTTGCCCTGATCGATGGCGTGCAGGACCTGGTGCGCCGCCTGCTCGCCGGTCTTGCCGCAGGCCGAAGCAATGAGCGCGGCCGTCAGCGCAACCAGAAGCGCGATGGGGCCCGCTCGACGCGGCTCCCCCCGGACCATGTCCGGCTCAGGCGATTCGGCGGTGTCGTGCATGTCCGTCAGTCCTCCTGACGACTTCCGCGGGGATTGTAGCGGATTTCCGGCGCCGGCGGGCCGTCACGGGGACGACGCGGACGCTGTGATAAGATTTCCGCGAGGCGCTGCCCCTTGCAGAACCCGCCGGACCCGGACGACCCGCATGCCGTAGAGCGAGCCCGGATGGTCCTCGAGCAGATCGAGCGGCGCGGTGTGGTGGATCCGAGGGTCCTGCGGGCCATGGAGTCGGTGCCGCGCCACCTGTTCGTGCCGGAGTCCTTCCAGACAAGCGCTTACGAGGACGCGCCGCTGCCGATCGGGGAGGGGCAGACGATTTCCCAGCCGTACATCGTGGCGTTCATGAGCGAGGCGATCCGACCCCGGCCGACCGACCGGGTGCTCGAAATCGGCACCGGTTCCGGGTACCAGACCGCCGTCCTGTCGCTCCTGGTGCGGCACGTGTTCACGATCGAAATGCGGCCGCAGCAGATGGAGGCGGCGGGGGCGCGGCTGCGTGAGATTGGATGCGCGAACGTGACGGCGCGCGTGGGAGACGGGCACGACGGCTGGCCGGAGGAGGCGCCGTTCGACGCCATCCTCGTCACCGCCGCGCCGCGCGAGACTCCGCAGGCGCTTCTCGACCAGCTCGCGGTCGGCGGGAGGCTGGTCATCCCGCTCGGCGCGCTCGATCAGGAGCTCGTGCGGCTGACGCGCCGGGAGCGCGGGTTCGATCGCGAGACGCTTCTGCCCGTCCGTTTCGTGCCGTTGACCCGGGACCGGCGGTCCCGGGACTGATCCACTAGGAGAGCGCATGGCGAAGGACCTCACATCCCGGAAGGACGATTACAACCGCTGGTACACCGACGTGATCACCCAGTCGCAGATGGCCGATTACTCGCCGGTCAAGGGGTGCATGGTGATCCGCCCGCTGGGCTACGCGGTGTGGGAGGCGATGCAGCGCGAGCTCGACGCGCGCTTCAAGGAGACCGGGCACGAGAACGCCTACTTCCCTCTGTTCATCCCGGAGTCCTTCCTCCACAAGGAGGCCGAGCACGTGGCGGGATTCGCGCCCGAGCTCGCCGTCGTGACGCACGGCGGCGGCAAGGAGCTCGAGGAGGCGCTGATCGTCCGGCCGACTTCGGAAACGATCATCTACGCCATGTTCGCCAAGTGGATCCGTTCCTACCGCGACCTGCCCGTGCTGATGAACCAGTGGGCGAACGTCGTCCGCTGGGAGATGCGCACGCGGCTTTTCCTGCGCACCACGGAGTTCCTCTGGCAGGAGGGTCACACGGCGCACGCCACGGAGGCGGAGGCCGAGGAGGAGGCGCTGAAGATCCTGGAGATCTACAGGCGTTTCGCGGAGGAGCATATGGCGATCCCGGTCTACACGGGCGTCAAGAGCGACAGCGAGAAGTTCGCGGGCGCTCTCCGCACCTACAGCCTCGAGGCGCTCATGCAGGACCGCAAGGCGCTGCAGGCGGGGACATCCCACAACCTCGGCCAGAACTTCGCGAAAGCGTTCGAGGTGAAGTACCAGACGAAAGAGGGGACGTGGGAGCACGTCTGGTCGACGTCCTGGGGTGTGAGCACGCGGCTCATCGGCGCTCTGGTGATGGCCCACGGCGACGACAGCGGCGTGTGCTTCCCGCCGCGTCTCGCCCCGGTGCAAATCGTGATCGTGCCGATCTGGAAGAGCGACGAGGAGAGAACGCGCATCTCCGAGGCGGTGAGACTGGCGGCCGAGGAGCTGAAGGGGGCGTTCCGGGTCAAGACCGACCTGCGCGACGAGGTCTCGCCCGGCTGGAAGTTCAACGAGTGGGAGCTGAAGGGCGTGCCGCTGCGTCTCGAGATCGGCCCCCGGGACCTCGAGAAGAACCAGTTCACGGCCGTGCGCCGCCTCGATCGACGCAAGACCCCGGTGCCGCGCGACGGTCTCCTGGCGCGCGTCGCTCCGCTGCTCGAGGAGATCCAGTCCGACATGCTCGAGAAGGGGCGCGCGTTCCTGCGGGAGAACACGCGTGACGCGAAGAGCTACGACGAGCTCAAGCGCGGCCTCGACGAAACGGGCGGGTTCTTCCGCGCCCACTGGTGCGGGTCGGCCGACTGCGAAAAGCGGATCAAGGACGAGACCAAGGCGACCATCCGCTGTATTCCGCTCGAAGGCAACCGGGAGGACGGCACGTGTCTGCGCTGCAACGGCGCGTCCAGACGCTGGGTCTACTTCGCGCGATCGTACTGATCGCGGCCCTCCTCCCTGTCGCTCCGGACGCGGACGCGCCCCGGGCGACTCCCGCGGCGGAGCCGGAAACAACTCCGACCGTGCGGTTCCTCGAGCCGGCGCCCCCCGGCCTCGTCCTCGGCGAGACGCGCATCACGGTCGAGGCCACGACCACCCCCGACGCCCGCATCGTGCGCGTCGAGATCGAGGCGGACGGGACGCTCCTGAGCGTCTTCGAGCGCCCGCCCTACACCCTGACCTGGAACGCCGGGAGCGGCTTCGTCAAGAAAACGCTGCGCGCGGTGGCGGTCGACTCCCTCGGCCGCCGCGGCGAGGCGACCCTGGTGACGCGACCCATCTATGTCGGGCAGTACGAAGAGGTCCGGCTGGTCAACCTCTACGCCACGGTCCGCGACCGCAAGGGAACGTCGGTCCTCAACCTGACCCGGGACGATTTCACGATCCTGGAGGACGGCGTGCCCCAGGTCCTGACCCATTTCACATCCGCCAAAGTGCCGCTCACCATCGTCCTCCTCATCGACGCCAGCAACAGCATGAATCTCGGCGGCAAGATCGAGCTGGCGCGGAAGGCGGCGGTGGAGTTCGCGGAGAGCGTCGACGCGGAGGACCGCCTGATGGTCCTGTCGTTCAACGACGACCTGCAGGGTCTCACCGCCGCGAGCGCCGACCGGAAGGCGATCAAGACCGCGATCGAGGCGATCCAGGCCCGCGGCGGGACGGCGCTCTACGACGCGATCTACCGGGCGGCCGATCAGCTCGCGGGGGCGGAGGGCCGGCGCGTCGCGGTGCTCCTGTCCGACGGCCGCGACCAGGCCTTCACCGACAACGAGCCCGGCAGCCTGCACCTGTTCGAGGAGGCTCTGGAGAAGGCGCACCGCTCCGAGGTCGCCGTCTACACCATCGGTCTCGGACGCCACCTCGACACCGAGCTCGATCTGCGCCACGAGCGCAGCCTGAAGGACATCCTGGATCGGCTGGCGCGCACGTCCGGGGGCCGCTCCTACTACCCCGAACGGGCCGGGCAGCTCTCGGACATCTACCGGCACATCGCCGTCGATCTGAAGGCTCAATACGCGCTGGCGTACGTTTCGACGAATCAAGCCCGCGACGGGACGTGGCGGGCCATCACGATCCGGACCAGGAATCCCGGCCTTCAAGTTGAGGCGAGAGCGGGCTACTACGCGCCGGGCCCGCCGGGACACTGAGACGCGAGGGGGCGGGGACGGCGGATGAGCATGAGATTGCGGACGTAGATCAGGACGCCGGCCGACTGACCGATGCTGATGACGATGTCCTGCCTGTACCAGAAGGCGTAGACGAACAGGATCAGGCTGCCCGCCAGGCTCAGGTACCAGAACGCCACCGGCACGATGGTCTCCTTGCGTCGCTCCGAGGCCAGCCACTGCACGATGAAGCGCAGACCGAACAGGACCTGTCCCAGCATGCCGAACAGCACCCAGCCGTTCACGTGCAGCAGACGCTCAAACATCGTCCTTCACCTCGTAGCGCAGCTTGCGCCGCTTCATCCAGCGGACCGCGAGCAGGTCCATGAACGACGGCAGCAGGCGGTTGCCGATGCCGTACTTCGATTCACCGTGGCGGCGCGGCCGGTGCCCCACGGAAAGCTCCTGCACGCGGAACCCTTCCATCTTCAGCAGCGTCGGGAGGAAGCGGTGCATCCCGTCGTACAGCACCAGGCGACGGAGCGCCGGTCGACGGAACGCCTTGAGCGAGCAGCCGGTGTCCGTGATCGTCTCGTCGCTCACGCGGTTGCGCACGTAGTTCGCGACCCTCGACGAGACCCGCCGCACCAGGCTGTCCTGCCGGCTGGCGCGCACGCCGACGACGGCGTCCCAGCCCGCGAGCGCCGCGAGCAGCCGCGGGATGTCGGCCGGATCGTTCTGGAGGTCGGCGTCGAGCGTGACGACCACATCCGCGCCGGCGCTCTTGAATCCCGCGTCCATGGCCGCGGATTGACCCGCGTTGCGCGCGAAGGTCAGCACCCTCACGCGCGGGTCGGCGGAGCGCAGCCCGCGGAGGACGCCGTCGCTGCCGTCGGTCGAGCCGTCGTCCACGAACAGGATCTCGTAGGTGTGACCGGTCGATTTCATGACCTCCGTGATCTCCCGGTGGAGAAGCGCCAGGTTGTCCCGCTCGTTGTAGACGGGGATGACGAGCGAGACTCCGGGGGAGGCCGGGGGACCGCCGCTCACGCTAATTAAAGATCCAGAGACGGCGGAGACGGCTCATGAAGCGGTGCCGCGCGGACTCCTCCTCGGTGAGAAGCTCGGGGGCCAGGCGGAACTTCCACTTCAGGACCGCCGAATCGTCGATACGCCGCAGGAACGGGAACAGGAAGCGCGCACCCGGACCCGCAGGGTCGAAGCAGAAGGAGGCGTTGAAGTCGATGATGCACGGCCGGCCGTCTTCGGTGACGAGGATGTTGTCGCGCTTGCGCAGGTCGATGTGCGCGACACCCCGCGCGTGGATCTGCCCCACCAGCCGCACCAGCTTGTCGAACATCGGTCCGGCCTGGTCCCGCTTTCTCCGGCACCAGCGCGTGATCCGCTCCCCCTCGATCGGCTCCATGAGAATCCCGATCCGTCCGGCTTCGCCATAACACCGGGGAATGCCGGCGATCCCCTGCAGCCTGCGAAGCGCCCGCATCTCGCGGGCCACCTGCCGGCGACCCAGCAGGCGCACGGGCCAGAGCTTGTCGCTGAAGTCCTTGAGGACCGCGCGATCCGAACCGTACGCGACGCTCTTGATGTCGGGCTTGGCCCAGCTCCCCTGCCGGATGATCTCGATCGTCAGCGGGGTGGCGGCGGCCTCGAGCGTCTCGGCCATCGGCGCTCCTGTGCTATTCTGCGCGCTCGCGCAAAGAACGTTCATCTTACCATAGCCTCCCGAGGGCACCGGACATGGCTCCGGAGCGATGACCGCCTTCACGCGCCGGGATCTCGAGTCCCTGCCGCGCCGCCGTCTCCACGACGGTCGGAACGTCGCCAAGGCGGTGGTGGATCTGGTCGAGTTCGGCGGGCGCCGCATCGTCCTGAAGGACGTGTCCTCGCGTCCCTGGCCGGTGCGCCTGGTCCTGGGCCCGTGGCAGCTCGATCGCGAGGTGCGCGCCTATCGCGCCCTGGCCGGCGCGCGCGGCACGCCGGCGTTCCTCGCGCGGGTGGACCGCCAGGCGATAGCACTCGAGTACGTGGCCGGGCGGAGCCTGGCGTCCTTCCGGCCGGGCGAGCTGGATTCCCGGTTCTTCGATCGCCTCGACCTCCTGGTCAGCACACTTCATGCCCGGGGCGTCGCGCACGGCGACCTGCACCGTCACGATGTCCTGGCCGGTCCCGGCGACGAGCCGTACCTGGTGGACTTCTCCACGTGCGTCGTGGTGTCCCCTTCGGCCGGTCGGGTGTCGTGGTTCCTCTTCCGGCAGCTGTGCAGGGCCGACCTCCGCTCGGCGGCCAAGCTCCGGCGCCGGCTGCTCCCCGCCCCCGGCGCCGAGCTGCCCGGGCGCCCCGGCCTGTACCGGATCGGCCGGCGGATGAAGGCCCTCCTCGACCTGATTCGGCGACGGGGCTAGCGTCGTCCCGCGAGCGGGGACGTTCTCCCGTGCGCGAGATCTTCCCCGAGACTCCTGATATAATCCGGCCGAGCCATCGACCCGGGTCTCCGGAGACATCCGCGTTCATGATCAAGGACGTCCGCACCAAGGCGCTCAAGGTGATCCCCGACGAACGGGGACGCCTCATGGAGACGCTGCGATCGGACGACGAGCTGTTCAGCAAGTTCGGGCAGGCCTACATCACGACCGCCTACCCCGGCGTCGTGAAGGGGTGGCATTACCACAAGATCCAGGTGGACAACTTCATCGGGGTCCGAGGAATGTTCAAGGTCGTGCTGTACGACGACCGCGAGGGCTCGCCGACGCGCGGCGAGGTGAACGAATTCTTCCTCGGCGTGCACCAGCCGATGCTGCTGCAGATCCCGATCCGCGTCCTGCACGGCTTCAAGGCGATCGGCACGGAAGAGGCGATCATGCTCAATCTTCCCACCGAGCCCTACCGGCACGACGCCCCCGACGAATACCGCGTCGATCCCCACAGTCCCGACGTCCCCTACGACTGGGCGCTGAAGGAGAAGTAGGCATGAAGGGGGTCATCCTCGCCGGCGGCCTGGGCACGCGCCTGAATCCACTGACGAAGATCACGAACAAGCACCTCCTGCCGATCTACGACCGGCCGATGATCCACTACCCGCTCCTGACCCTGGTCGACGCCGGCATCCGCGACATCCTGATCGTCACCGGCGGCAACCATGCGGGGGAGTTCCTGCGCCTTCTGGGGAACGGCCGCGAGTTCGGGCTGGAGGATATCGCCTACACCTACCAGGAGGGCGAGGGGGGGATCGCCGACGCGCTCTCGCTGGCCCGGCACTTCGCCGACGGCGACAAGGTCGTGGTGATCCTGGGCGACAACATCATCGAGGGGGACATCCGCCGGACCGTGGACGCCTTCCGCGCGCAACCGAAGGGGGCGCGTCTTCTCATCAAGAAGGTCCCCGACCCCGGGCGCTTCGGCGTGCCGGAGCTGCGCGGCGGACGGATCGTGTCGATCGAGGAGAAGCCGAAGGTCGCGAAGTCGGACTACGCCGTCATCGGGATTTACATGTACGACGCGTCCGTGTTCGATATCGTCTCGACGCTCAAGCCGTCCGACCGCGGCGAGCTCGAGATCACCGACGTCAACAACGCCTACCTGGGCCGGGGCGAGCTGGAGCACGACATCCTCGAGGGCTGGTGGACCGACGCCGGCACCTTCGAGTCGCTGTACCGCGCCAGCCAGCTCGTCCGCGAGAAGATGATCGAGAAGCTCACGGCGAAGATCCGATGACGCGCGTCCTCGTCACCGGGGGGGCCGGATTCATCGGCTCCCACTACGCGCACCATGCGCTCGCCGCCCACCCCGACTGGCGGGTCACCGTCCTCGACAAGCTCACCTACGCCGGCAATCCCGCCAACCTCGAGGACCTGAAGGGGAATCCCAGGTACGTGTTCCTCAAAGGCGACATCGCCTCGAAGACCGACGTCGAGAGGGCGATGGAAGGGGGCGTCGACATTCTCATGAATTTCGCCGCCGAGACGCACGTCGATCGTTCGATCGGCGATCCGGAGGGGTTCATCCGCACCGACATCTACGGCGCCTACACGCTCCTGGAGGCGGCGCGGGAGCGCAAGGTGAAGGCGTTCGTGCAGATCTCCACCGACGAGGTGTACGGCAGCGTGGCCAGCGGCCAGAGTCGCGAGACCGACGCCCTGATGCCGAGCAACCCGTACTCCGCGAGCAAAGCGGCCGCCGATCGTCTGGCGTATTCGTACTTCGCGACCTACCGCCTGCCCGTCTTCATCAGCCGCGCCTCGAACAATTTCGGACCGCGCCAGTACCCCGAGAAGGTCATCCCGCTGTTCGTCACCAACGCCCTCTCGGACGAGCCTCTGCCGCTCTACGGCGATGGTCAGAACGTGCGTGACTGGCTGTACGTGACCGATCATTGCGCGGCGCTCGACGTGATGCTCGAGCGCGGCACGCCCGGCGAGGTCTACAACATCGGCGGCGGCAGCGAGCGCCGCAACATCGAGATCACCGAGATGATCCTCGACCGGCTGGGCAAACCCAGGACGCTCCTGCGGCACGTCCAGGACCGTCCCGGGCACGACCGGAGGTACGCCCTCGACTGCTCGAGGATCCAGGCGCTCGGCTGGTCGCCGCGGGTGCGGTTCGAGGAGGGCCTGGAACGGACGGTCTCCTGGTACGCCGAGAACCGGGCCTGGTGGCAGCCGATCAAAACGGGGGATTACCTGTCGTACTACCGGGCGCACTACCGCCTCTGACGGATTCCGTCACATCGATCGAGCGCAGCACCCCGTTGCGCTCCATGTCCAGATCGATCTCCAGGACCGGACGGTCGGGAAGCGACGTGTCCCAGTACAGCAGCCGCGCCCGGTAGCCGTCCTCGGTCTCCACGGGATCGATGCGCGACACCGCGTCCTCGGCGTCCAGGCTCTCGGCCAGCCGCTGCATGTTCTCCTCGCTGTCCCGGGCCCCCTCGAGGGCGACGAGGTCGAGCGGCGTCAGGACGAGGCCGGGAAGACGCCCCTCGATCCGGAGATAACACGCGATCATCTCGCGGGCGCCGCCGCGATCCAGGGACAGGTGGTCGCGGGCGACGGCTTCCGAGATCCGCGCCCGCGATTCCTCGACCGGCTGGGGAGGGATCCGACCCGGGTTCGCCAGGTTCTCCGGCCAGAGACCGCGCACTCCGACGATGACCCAGGTGTCCTGGCAGCCGTTCGTGCAGACGACGTAGAGCCTCAGGTGCCTCAACGACCCGCAGGGGATCCTCTCGACCTCGGCGCCGCGGTTCGGACCGGGGTAGACGGCGGAGAAGACCGCCAGGGACCGGCTCAGGCTCTCCGGCGGGTCGAGCAGCGAGGTCGCCCAGAGGATCACGACCGCCACGACGGCCAGACAGGCCCCTGTCGCGACGCCGACCCACTTCACCGGGACGCGTCCTTCTGGAGCAGGTGGTATCCCTGGCCCGATACCGTTCCGCGCAGGACTTCGATCACGCCGGACAACGCGGCGGGATCGACCGTCTTCAGCAGTTCGTCCTCGATCAGGAGCTGCCGCGGCCCCGGGCGTCCGAGGTAGAGTGCTATCGCCTCCGGCGTGTCGGCCTCCTCGGCGAAACGATCGGTGTAGAACACCCAGGCATCCCGCTTCTCCTCGGTCGTCGCGAATGCCGCGCCGTCCACGAGGCGCTCCTTCACCAAAGAGGCGAAGCCGCGGATGTTCGCGCGCCGGTTCGCCCAGGGCAGGAGAGTCTCCGTCGAGATGAGGACCACCAGGACGAGCGAGGCGAACAGACAGGTGAGCGCCCCCGCGGTGCGGCCTCTCACGTGCAGGATCGAGGCCGCCACGGCGCCGGCGGCGAAGACGAGACCGAGGGCCGCGGCCGTGGCGAGAAGCTCCGGGTAGCGGCGGCGCGCCATCAGCACCAGCGCGGCCGTCACCAGAAGCGTGATTCCGGCCCACGCGAAGAGAGGAATGCGCAGACGGCGCGCCGCCTCCGGAAGCGCGGCCTCATCGTCGGACCCGCGTGTCTCCCCCTCTGCGGGGGCGCTCCGCCAGGCGCGCGCCAGCAGACGCGCCACCAGGATGGCCGCGGCGGGGTAGAGCGGAATGATGTAGACGCCGCGCTTTCCCGTCGAGAACGAGAAGAACAGGAAGATGGCGGCGGCCCAGGACAGGAGAAAGACCGCCGCGCTCCTGCGTTCGCGCTCCTGCGGCGAGACCGCGTGCGCGACGGCCCAGGGGAGGAAGACGATCCAGGGGAAGAAGCCGACCGGAAACCGCCAGAGGTAGTACCAGACGGGATGCGTCGAGTTCCACGCCCCCACATAGCGCTCCACGTTCTGGTGCATCAGGACCCAGATCGCGTACCTGAATCCCAGCCGCCAGGCGAACACTCCGAACCAGGACAGGGTGACCAGAAGGTAGAGGAGGATGCCCGGGGGGGAGACGACGCGCCGGGCGAAACGGAAATCCCGCTCGAGGAGCGCCCAGGGCACGATCGCCAGGATCGGCAGCACCAGACCGACCGGCCCTTTCGCCAGGGTCGCGACTCCCATCATGATCCAGGCGGCCGCGATCAGGACGCCCTCCCTGTCCCGCCGCGCGCGGCCGAGCCAGAAAAGGACGATGGCCGACAGGACGAACAGGTTCAGCGTCATGTCGATCGAGGCCCAGCGGCCTCGCTCGAGGATCTGCAGCGACGTGGCGAACACGAGCGCCGCCAGCAGACCCGTACGCCGGTCGTAGAGCCAGGCCCCGAGTCGCTCGATCAGGAGCAGCGCCAGGAGGGTTGACACGGCGGACGGCAGCCGCGCCGCCCACTCGTCGATCCCCCCCAGGAGGCTCGCGAAGCCGTTGATCGCCCAGAAGAACAGCGGCGGCTTGTCGGTATAAAGATGATTGTCGAGGGACAGGACCGAGTAATCGCCGCGCATCCACATCTCCTTCGCCACCAGCGCGAAGCGGGGCTCGTCGGGAGGCCACAGGTCGTGCGACCCGAGTCTCCAGAAGAAGAGACCGAGCCCGGCGAACAGGAGGAGCGCGAGGCGGCGCCGTTCGCGCGCGTTGACAGTCCCGTGTGCGTCCATCTAGGATGCGTCCTCGCCGCCGACGGCGGGCCCTCTGTGCGGAGACGACGGATGCAGGAGCGCAGCAAGGTTCTCGGCTGGATCCGTCTCCTCCTCGTCTACGCGTTCATCGCGGCCCTGCTGTACGTGTCCCACCCCACGCCGGCGCTCCTCTGGACCGGCGCCGTCCTGGCGCTTCTCGGCGAGGCGGTCCGGATGTGGGCCACGGGCCACCTGACCAAGTCGGTCCGTCTGGTCACGTCGGGACCGTACGCCTACACGCAGAACCCGCTCTACCTCGGACGCCTCCTGATCCTCACCGGGCTGGCGATCGCGGCCCGCACCGCAGCGTACGTGAACCTCGTCGCGCTGGCGATCGGCTACGCCGTCTTCTTCCTTTATTACATTCCCCGCAAGCTGCGGGTCGAAGGGGGGCGTCTGGCGAGGCTGCACGGCGCGGCCTTCGAAGAGTACCACCGGAGCGTGCCGATCCTCCTGCCCCGGCTCCGCCGCTACCCCGGCGGCCGGCAGCCCTGGTCCTTTCCGCTCATGGTGCATAACCAGGAGCCCCTGGTCCTGGCGGGCGTCACCCTGGCGCTCGCCGTCCTCGCCTGGAAGACGGGACATCCCTGAGCGCGGACCGAGACGCATCCTCATCCCCCGACCGGCCCTTGCGGAGGGGGCTGCTTCAGAGCCCCCAGAAGCAGGTCGGCGAGCCTCGCGCCGACGACCGCGGCGCTGTAGTTCGTCTCGACCCTGAGGCGGCCGCGCTCACCCATCCGCCGCGCGAGGTCCCGTTCGACGACCAGGCGTCGAAGACAGGAGACCCACTCGTCCGCCGTCCGCGCGAAGAGCCCCGTCTCGTTCTCCTGGACCAGATCGCGATTGGCCCCGACGGGCGAACAGACGACGGGCAGCCCCGCCGCCTGGTACATGAGGATCTTCAGCCCGCACTTCCCCTGCGAGAACGGCGTGTCGTCGAGCGGCATCACCCCGATGTCGAGATCCAGGAGGGCCGGCGCCTCCCCCGCGGCGCTCCACGCGATCGTCTCCGTCGGGACGCCGGGAAATTCCACGAATTCGTTGCAGATCTGGACGAATCTCCCTCCCGGGCTCTCCCTCAGAACGCGGCGCAGCGGCTCGGCCAGGGCCTGCAGATAGCGCAGGCTCGGCCGGCTGCCGATCCAGCCGATCCGTGGCGCGCCCCCTCGCGCGCCGCGCGCCGCGCGCGCCCGGGCCAGCGCGGGGGCGGGGAACGGGCGCAGATCCACCGCGGTGGGGAGGACCGCCACGTCCCGCGCGTAGCGCGCCGCGTGCTCGGCCAGGTACCGGTTGCCGGCGATTACCCGGGTGCCGCGACGGAGGACCGCGGCAAGGCGCGTGCGGCGCGAGACGGCCCGCCTGGAGGCGCGCTCCTCCCCGAAGCGCTCGCGCTCGTCGGGACTGACCGCGAAGATCGCGTCGTCGAAGTCGAACACGAGGGGGGCGGTGCCGAGCAGGAGCGGCAGCTTCCAGCGTGCGAACAGCTTCTTCTGCACCAGGACCGCGTCGGAGCGCCGCGCCTTGCGCGCCAGATCGGCGAGATCGGACAGCCGGCGCCTCTTGGCCACGAAGACCTCGGCGTCGATCCCGCGCTCTCTCAGGACCTCGAGATGCTGCAGGACCCGCAGGCGGCTGCTCGGGTGGCTGGCGCCGCCGTTCAGGACGCAGAGAAGGCGCACCCTACCTCCAGGTGATGCGCACTCCGCCCGGGCCGAGATCGAAGGCCACCCGGCCGGGCGCGTCGCGCCACCCGCGCCCGCCCCGGTGCGAGTCGACGAGGAGGCGTCCGATCCCGAGCCCGCTGGCGTAACCCAGGAAGACGTCGGGGGCCCAGTGGCGATCCCGGTCCATGCGCTGCAGGGCGGTGAGCCCGGCGGTGCTGTAGAGACCCCAGGTGCCGAAGTGCTTCCAGAAGCGGACGCCGCGGCCGTCGTCGGACCCGACACGCAGGTGCCGGTCGATGATCGGCGCCAGCATCGAGGCCGCGATCGTGACGTCGCCCGAGACGCTGTGGCCGTTCGAGCTGAACAACCGGACGCGATCGCCGACTTCCGGCCGGTCGGTGGCGACGACCTTCTGGGCCGTCCCCGTCACGGCCCCCGCGAAGGCCAGGGTCTCGAGGAGCAGCATGGACGTCTCGCGGTCGTACTCCGAATCGCGCATCTTGCCGACGAGATAGAAGCCCAGGGCGGTGGCCAGAGGGGTCCCCAGCTTTCCCATGTTGCGGGCCTCGTCGAGGAAATGATCGATCGAGTCCGTCCGGTTGCGCTGCACCGCGTCCCGGATATCCTTCCGCACGGTGTAGAGAGCCGCTCCCGTTCCGATCACGGCGGCGAGCTTGAACCATCCGGCCCGATCCAGGTGGGCGGGGCGCCCGAACACGTAGCGCGCGTCGAGGCCGACCTGGCGCCATTTCAGGGGCGCGTCCGATCCCGTGCGCTCCCCCGCCCCCTCCGCGGCCCCGGACTCGTCCGCCCGGGCCGTCTGCATCGTCCCGGGCATCAGGCACACCAGCAGGACGACAAGTCCCGCACGCGCTCTCGTTCCTGTTCCCCTCATGGCGTCTTCCCCTCCGGCACTTCGGATATGGGTGGCGTCCCGCCCCCCGCCACCAGGAGCATTTCGCGATGCCCGATCTGCTGCCGGTCCAGGACGTCCAGCGGACCGGCGAGCGTCCGCCGCTCCCCCTCGAAGACGTCGTCTTCGATGAGACAGTAGCGGCGCGTCGGCGAGCTGAAATACTCGCTCAGCTGGCGGGGGCTCTTCAGCACCGGAATGAAGCGGCCGGTGTAGTAGACATAGGTCGGGTGGTAGTCCGGATACATCGCCAGCTCGGCCTGACCGACCTCGGCCAGCACGCGCTGACTGAAGGCCCGGGCCGACTTGTGCGGATCGAGCGCCGGCAGAACGGCCACCACGACCGCCAGGTACACGACCACGAGCCCGCCGCTGAACGCCGCCAGCGCGGCCCCGCCCCGGTACCGCCGGTGCACGATCAGCGCCGCGAGCGCTGTGAGGCCGGCCAGCGCGGCGACGAGGACCGCCGGTCGGAGCAGATCGGGCGCCTCGGATCGGATCTTCGGCACGGCCACGACGGCCCCCCCGATCGCGAGCGCCAGGCAGATCCCGGGCAGCCAGGCGATCGCGCGATCGACCGGCGACGGGTCCCAGTCCATCAGCGCAAGGTCCCACACCCGCGCCACCAGGAGGGCGAGCAGCGGAAGCAGCGGCAGCAGATACACGCCGCGCTTCTCGACCGAGACGGTGAACACCGTGAAGATGACGACGATCCAGGAGTAGACGTAGGCGTTGTCACGGTCCGGCCGCGCCCCGCGGCGCGGGAAGGTGTGCCGCAGCGCGGCCGGCAGCAGGATCACCCACGGGAAGAATTCCAGGGGCAGGCTGATCAGGACGTGGTAGAAGGGCTGGGCGTGGTGCTCGCCGCTCGTGAAGCGGTGCGCCAGGCGCTGCAGGAGAGCCTCCAGGGGGAACGGTTCGCCGGTCCTGCGGTAGGCCGCCACCCAGAACGCGAGCGGGACCAGGGAGAGCGGCAGGCCCCAGGGCAGGCCCATCCGCCGCACGAACCGGAGATCGTGCGATGACGCCAGGAAGACCAGGACCGCCAGGAGCGGGATGAGCAGCCCGTGCGGCCCCTTGGTGAGATTGGCCAGACCGATGGCGAAATAGAAGACCGCCATCCAGACCTGCCCGCCGCCGGCCCGGTAGGCCTGATGGAAGGCCAGGCAGGCGAGCATCAGCCAGAATGTCCAGAGCATGTCGGGGTGCGCCCAGCGCCCCTCCATGAAGTATCCATAGGTCGTCGCCAGGATCACGGCCGCGAGCGTCCCGGTCCGCCGGCCGAACAGGCCCCTTCCCAGGAAAAAGACGACGAAGAGCCCCCCGAGCGCGGCGAGGCTCGACGGCAGGCGCAGGGCGAGCTCCGTGGGCCGGCCCGCCGGAACAGAGAACAGCGCCGCGAGCCAGGGATAGAGCGGCGGCTTCTCGAAGTAGAGCTGCTGGTTGTCGCGCAGCACCGCCCACGACCCGCTCAGGTGGATCTCGCGAACGACCTCGCCGATGTCCGGCTCGTCGGGGGCCCACAGGTCGTGCGCTCCGAGTCCCGTGGCGAACAGCAGGAGCCCCAGAACGAGAAGCAGCAGGAGACAGCTCCTGTCGCTTCGGAAGATCAGGACCGCCAGGGTCATGCGCTCGTGGCTCCCGGCCGCGGGACGCTCCCGTGGCCCAGAGGATCGGACGGTCTACTGGACGGAGGCCTCGGGCGCGGGCCGGTCGTCGCGGAACTGCAGCGCGTGAAGGCGCGCGTACAGCCCCTTGCGCGCCAGGAGTTCCGGGTGCGTGCCACGCTCGACCAGACGTCCCTCGTCGAGGACCAGGATGACGTCGGCCCGGCGGACGGTGGAGAGGCGGTGCGCGATGACGAACACCGTGCGACCCCTCATCAAGTTCTGCAGCGCCCCCTGGACCTCGGCCTCCGATTCCATGTCGAGGGACGACGTCGCCTCGTCCAGGATCAGGATCGGCGAGTCCTTCAGGATCGCCCGCGCGATCGAGATCCTCTGCCTCTGTCCCAGCGACAGCCGGTGGCCGGCCTCCCCCAGGGTCGTATCGAAGCCGTGCGGCAGCGTCCGGATGAACGCCTCGGCATGCGCGGCGCGCGCCGCGGCGAGCACCGCCTCCATCGGGACATCGGCCCGGCCGTAGGCGATGTTGTTGCGTACCGTGTCGTCGAACAGGATGACCTCCTGGGTGACGAGGCCGATCTGGCTGCGCAGCGACGGCAGGGCCACGTCGCGCACGTCGCGCCCGTCGATGAGCAGCGCCCCCTCGGTCACGTCGTAGAAACGAGGCAGCAGGTTCACCAGGCTCGACTTGCCGGCGCCGCTCGAGCCGACCAGGGCCACGACCGTGCCGGCTGGCACGATCAGATCGACCCCCCGCAGGACGGGGGTCTGGCCGTACGCGAAATGCACCCCCCGGAACTCGATGCGCTCGCGGAACGCCGGCAGATCGACGGCACCCGGCTTCTCGCGCACGCGGTTCGGCAGGTCCATGAGGTGGAAGACGCGCTGGGCCGCGGCCATCGCCTGCTGCAGCTCGTTGTTGATCTTCACCAGGTTCTTGATCGACAGGAAGATCATGGTGAGCGCACCGATGAACGTGAGGAACTCGCCGCCGGTGAGCTTGCCCGAGGCGATGCGCATCAGGGCGTAGGCCAGGAGGATGGCCCCCCCGATCGCCCCGACCACATCCAGCACCGGCCCGGTGATCGAGGTCAGGCGGGCGCCGCGCTTCTCCGCGCTCTGGATCCGGTCGAGCGCCCTGCCGAAGCGCCCGATCTCGAAATCCTCCATCCCGAAACCCTGCACGACGCGGGTCCCGGTGATCCCCTCCTTCATCACGTCGACGGCCTCCCCCATCTTCTCCTGGCTGCGCCGGCTCGTGCTCTTGAGACGGATGCCGAGGCGCGCCACCGGGTAGACGATCAGGGGGAGCAGGATCAGGCAGAAGGAGGCGAGCCGCCAGTTCAAGTAGAACAGCCACGCCGCCTGCCCGATCACGATCGCCACCAGCCGGAAGATGTCCGCGAGATCTCCCGAGACCGTCCGCTGGATACGCCCGACGTCGTTGACGACCCGCGAGATCAGCATGCCGCTCGGGTGATCGGAGAAGAACGCCAGCGATTGTCTCTGGATGCGGGCGTACAGGTCGGACCTCAGGTCCCTGACCACCTGGAGCCCGACCCACCGTGTCAGGTACGAGCCGAGGTAGGTGAAGACTCCCTTCAGCACGAACAGGATGACGATCAGCGCGGCGATGATCACGATCTGGCCCGTCGACTCTCCGAGGCGTCCGATGAGCGGAAGCTTCGGGGCGACGGTGCCGCCCGGACCAAGGAATTTCAGGACCCGATCGACGATCTCCCCCTTGCCTTGCGTCGCGGCCGGCTCGATCGGCACGCGGGAGAAGAACTGGTCGACGATCGGCCGGATCAGGCTGAGCAGACCGAGCAGCACGACCGAGATGAGGGCCGAGGACAGCGCGGCCGCGGCCAGGCGCGCGACGTAGGGCCGCACGTAACGCAGGAGGCGGAGCAGGTCTTTCATCAAGCCTCGAAAGAGACGGGCACGATCCCCGGACCGCGCCTCAGCGCGGCGGGATCTCGAGGGCGCTGAAGAAGTAGCCGATCTCGAAGGCTGCGGTCGCCGGCGCGTCCGAACCGTGCACGATGTTCTTCTCGATCGACGAGGCGAGGTCCTTCCTGATCGTGCCCGGTTCCGCCTTGGCCGGATCGGTCGCCCCCATGATCGTCCTGACCCGGGCGATCGCCCCCTCCCCTTCCAGGACCATCGGCACGATCGGGCCGGACGACATGAATTCGACGAGCGAAGAGAAGAAGGGCCTCTGGCGGTGCACGTGGTAGAACCCCTCGGCCTCGGCGCGCCCGAGGCTCGTCATCTTCAGCGCCACGACCTTGAGGCCCGCGGACTCGAAGCGCCTCACGACTTCGCCGACGACGTTCCGCGCGACACCGTCCGGCTTCACGATCGACAACGTCCTCTCGATCATCCTCTCCCTCGCGCGCCCGCGGAGGGGGCCGACTCCCGCAGCAGCGCCTCCACCGCCTCGCCGATCTCGGCGGGGTTCTGCAGGACGCGCACGCCGCACTCCCGCAGGACCGCCATCTTCTCGGCGGCGGTTCCGTGTCCGCCGGCGATGATCGCGCCGGCGTGGCCCATCCGCTTCCCGGGCGGGGCCGTCTGGCCGGCCACGAAAGCGACCATCGGCTTGTTCAGGTCCCGCGCGGCGTAGCGCGCCGCCTCTTCCTCGGCGCCGCCGCCGATCTCGCCGATCAGCACGAGGGCGCGCGTTTCCGCGTCGTCGCGGAACAGCCGCAGGGCGTCCAGAAATGTCGTGCCGATGATCGGGTCGCCGCCGATGCCGATGCACGTGCTCTGTCCGATGCCGCGCCGCGACAGCTGGGCCACCGCCTCGTAGGTCAGAGTGCCGCTCCTCGAGATCACGCCGACCGGCCCGGGCTTGTGGATGTACCCCGGCATGATGCCGATCTTGCACTTCCCCGGCGCGATGATCCCGGGGCAGTTCGGCCCGATGAGGCGCGTCGGATGGCCGGACAGGGCCGCCTTCACGCGCACCATGTCCGACGCGGGGATCCCCTCGGTGATGCAGACGACCAGCTTCAGCCCGGCGTCCGCGGCCTCCAGGATGGCGTCGGCGGCCGCCGCGGGCGGGACGAAGATCATCGACGCTTCCGCCGCCGTCTTCGAGACCGCCTCCCGCACCGTGTCGAAGACCGGGATCCCCTCGTGCAGGACGCCGCCGCGGCCGGGCGTGACACCGGCGACGATCCGGGTGCCGTACTCGAGGCAGCCGCGCGCGTGGAAGGTCCCCTCCCGTCCCGTGATTCCCTGGACGACGACGCGCGTCTCCTTGTCGACGAGGATGCTCATCGCGCGCCCGCCAGCGCCACGACCTTCCGGGCCGCGTCCAGCATCCCGTCCGCCAGGGTGAAGTCGAGACCCGACTCCTTGAGGATGCGCCGCCCCTCCTCGACGTTGGTCCCCTCGAGGCGGGCCACCACCGGCACGCGCACGGCCACCTTCTGGATCGCCTCGACGAGCCCGCGCGCCAGGACGTCGACGCGCAGAATGCCTCCGAAGATGTTGATCAGGACCGCCTTCACGCTGGGATCCGAAAGCAGGATCTTGAACGCCGACGCCACCTGGTCGGAGGTTGCGCCGCCGCCGACGTCCAGGAAGTTGGCGGGCTCCCCGCCGACGAACTTGATGATGTCCATGGTGGCCATCGCCAGGCCGGCGCCGTTCACCATGCACCCCACGGTCCCGTGCAGCTTGATGTAGTTGAGGGCGTGCAGGGAGGCCTCGACCTCGAGCGGGTCCTCCTCGTCGGTGTCCCTCAGGTCTCTGATCTCCGGGTGGCGGAACAGGGCGTTGTCGTCGAAGCTCATCTTCGCGTCCAGGGCCAGGAGCGTCCCCTGTTTCGTCACGACCAGCGGGTTGATCTCGAGAAGCGACGCGTCCGTCGCGTCGTACGCGGTCACGAGGGCCTGCATGAGCCGCGTGCCGCGCGTCATCTCCTCGCCGGTGAGACCGAGGGCCAGGGCGAGACGGCGTCCCTGGAACGGCCGGAAGCCGATGAGCGGATCGACCGGCTCGATCCGGATCGCCGCCGCATCCTTACGCGCCACCTCTTCGATCTCCATTCCCCCCTGGGCGGAGCCCATCACGACCGGGAGCGAGCGCCCGCGATCGAGCGTCGCCCCCAGGTAGATCTCGCGGGCGATGTCGACCGGCTCTTCGATCAAAAGGCGCCGCACCTTCTTCCCCTGCGGTCCGGTCTGCGGCGTGACCAGCGTCATGCCGATCATCTGGCGCGCCAGCCGCTCCGCCTCGTCCGCGTCGGCGGCGATCTTGACGCCGCCCCCCTTGCCGCGACCGCCGGCGTGGATCTGCGCCTTGACGACGCACTTTCCGCCCAGGCGCGCGGCAACGGCCCCCGCCTCCTTGGGGCTGAAGGCGACGTCCCCCTTCGGCACTTCAATCCCGAAGCGCTTCAGGATCTGCTTCGCCTGGTACTCGTGAATTTTCATGGGCACTCTATATAGCATCCGTCCCGGATCGTGTCAAACCATTGTTTTGACAGCCCTTTCCTGCTCTGTTACGATGCGCGCGCGGTCAGCATGGGAGTCGTCCCGAAGGATGTCACTCCTCGATAGAGTCGCGATCCCCGCCCTTGCCGCGGTCTTCGTCGCGCTGGCGGCCCCGGCCGGGACGCCCGCCTCCGCGTCCGACGCTCCGCCCGCGCCGATTCCTCTCGCGGATCGCCTGGCATCCCTCGTGCGCGCCCCCGCCCTGAGTCCGGAGGAGACCGGCATCGCCGTCCTCCTGCTTCCGGAGGGACGCCCGATCTACATGCGCAACGCCGATCGCCCGCTCCTGCCCGCGTCCACGCTCAAGATCCTGACGAGCACCGCGGCGCTCGCCCTGCTGAAGCCGGAATTCGTCTACCAGACGCGCCTGCTGGCCGACGGGCCGATCGACGCCGCGGGGACGCTCACGGGAAACCTCTACATCCAGGGATCGGGCGCGCCCGACCTCGTCGGCGAGTCCTGGTGGATGATGGCCCGGCGTCTGTTTGCTCTGGGGCTGCGCCGTGTCGACGGTGATCTCGTCGCGGACGAGTCGTACTTCGACTCCGTGCGCCGGCCCCCCGGATGGCCCCAGCCGGCCGCCGACTCCTGGTACAACGCCCCGGTGGGCGCCTTGTCCTGCAACTTCAACGTCGTGACCGTGACCGTGGACCCGTCCCCGCTTCTGGGGGCGCGCCCGGACCTGACGCTCGAACCGGCGGCTTCCTATTTCCAGGTCCTGAATCGCGCGACGACGACGACCGGGCCCACGTCCTTGAGCGTGTCGCGCTCGTTCGAGAACGGGCAGAACGGCCTGGTCGTGAACGGTGCTGTCCGGAGGGGGGGCGGCCCGGTCGTGTTCCACCGGGCCGTGGAGGAGCCGCCGCTCTACGCCCTCACCACCTTCCGCGAGATCGCCCGATCCGAGCGGATCGAGATCAAAGGAAACCTGACGGTCGGCGCCGTGCCCGACAAGGCGCGCGAGCTGCACGCGCACGAGTCGCGCCCGCTCGGCGCGCTGGTGCGGGACATGAACAAGAACAGCAACAATTTCGTGGCCGAGATGCTGGTGAAGACGCTGGCTGCCCAGTTCGTCGGGACGCCCGGCACGACCGCGGCCGGCCTGGACGTCATCAAGAACTACGTCGGGGGTCTCGGGATCGACACCTCGGGCGTGCGCCTCGTGGACGGCTCGGGTCTGTCGGACGAGGACCGCGTTCCGGCGCGCGTCCTCGCCTGGGTCCTGGCGCGCGGCTGGAGCGACTTCGAGATCGGTCCCGAGCTGGTCTCGTCGCTGCCGATCGGGGGGGCGGACGGCACGCTCGACGAGCGCTTCGGCGGCGAGGGGTCGCGGCGGCGCGTGCGCGCCAAGACGGGCCGGGTCGCCTCTGCCCTGACCCTCGCCGGCTACGCCGCGAACCGGGACGGCCGCACGCTCGCCTTCGTGGTCCTCGCGAACCGGCCGCGCGGCTCGATCGACGCGGTGCACCGCGCCATCGACCGCCTGGTGGACGAGGTCGTCGCGAGCACCGACGCCGACCTGGGGGCGGGCCGCGAGGACGGGGGAGCCGTCGAGACTAGACCGGGAGCTTCGTCACCAGCTCCCGCACCGCCGCGGCGGAGCGGTCGAGCGCCGACTTCTCCTCGGCGGTGAGCTTGATCTCGATGACCTTCTCGAGGCCCCCGGATCCCAGCCGCGCCGGCACGCCGAGGAACAGATCGCGGTGGCCGTACTCGCCGTTCAGGGAGACGGCGCAGGGCAGGATCCTGTGCTCGTCGAGAAGGATCGACTCCACCATCTGGACGATCGAGGACGCCGGGGCGTAATAGGCGCTGCCGGACTTGAGCAGGTTGACCACCTCGATGCCGCCGTCGCGCGTGCGCTGCACGATGGAGTCGATCTGCTCCTTGGAGAGGAGCTCGGTGATCGGGATGCCGGAGACGGTCGAGTAGCGCGGCAGCGGGACCATGGTGTCGCCATGCCCGCCCAGGACGAAGGCGTGGGTGTTGGCGACCGACACCCCCAGGGCCTCGGCGATGAAGAAGCGCATGCGCGCCGAATCGAGCACCCCGGCCATCCCCAGGACCCTCTCGCGCGGGAAGCCGCTGATCTTGAGCGCGGTGTGCGCCATGGCGTCGAGCGGGTTGCTCACGACGATCAGGACGGCGCGCGGCGAGTGCCGGACGACTTGCTGCGTGACGCCCTTGACGATCTCGAAGTTCTTCTGCAGGAGGTCGTCGCGGCTCATCCCCGGTTTGCGCGGCAGGCCGGAGGTGATCACGACCACGTCCGAATCGCGCGTCTCCTCGTAGCCGTTGCTCCCCGCGAGCCGGAAATCGTAGCCGTCCACCGGTCCGGCTTCGTTCAGGTCGAGCGCCTTCCCCTGCGGCAGACCCTCGACGATGTCCACCATCACCACGTCGGCCAGGCGGCGCTGCACGATGCGCTCCGCCGCCGAGGCGCCGACGTTGCCGGCGCCGATGATCGAGACCTTTCTGCGCATGTCCGTCTCCTCAGCTCCCCTCTTCGATTTTCGCGATGACGACGTCGGCGAACTCCGAGGTCTTCACCGTCACGGCTCCCTCCATGTGGCGCGCCAGGTCGTAGGTCACCCGTTTCGTCCTGATGGCCGCCTGCATCCCCTCCACGATCAGGACCGACGGCTCCAGCCAGCCCATGTATTCGAACATCATCGCGCCCGACAGGATGAGCGAGCCGGGGTTGACCTTGTCCTGGCCGGCGTAGGCCGGAGCGGTGCCGTGCGTCGCCTCGAACACGGCGGTCGTGTCGCCGATGTTCGCCCCGGGCGCCAGCCCCAGGCCGCCCACCTGCGCCACCGCGGCGTCGGACAGGTAGTCGCCGTTCAGGTTCGGCGTCGCGACGACCGAATAGTCCGAGGGGCGGATCAGGATCTGCTGGAACATCGAGTCGGCGATCCGGTCCTTCATCACCACCTTGCTCGCGGGCGGCTTCGCGACCTTCGAGGCTTCCTCCTCGGTGATCGTGAACTGGGGGAACTCCTCCCTGGCCACCTCGTAGCCCCATTCCTTGAAGGCGCCTTCGGTGTACTTCATGATGTTCCCCTTGTGGACCAGCGTGACGCTCGGCTTCTTGCGCTCGACGGCGTACTTGATCGCCTTGCGCACGAGCTGCTTGCTGGCCCTGGCGCTCATCGTCTTGACGCCGATGGCGGAGTCCGCCGCGATCGTGGTGCCCATCTCGCGGTTCAGGAACTCCACCACCTTCCGGCACTTCTCCGTCCCCTCGCGCCACTCGATCCCCGCGTACACGTCCTCGGTGTTCTCCCGGAAGATCGTCAGGTCGACGTCCTGGGGATTCTTGACGGGCGACGGCACGCCCTGGAAGTAGCGCACCGGGCGGATGCAGGCGTAGAGATTCAGCTCCTGCCGCAGAGTGACGTTGAGGCTGCGATAGCCGCCGCCGATCGGGGTCGTCAGCGGCCCCTTGATGCCGACGGTGTAGTGGCGGATCGCTTCGAGCGTGTCCTGCGGCAGCCACTCGCCGTACTTGTCGCGCGCTTTGCCCCCGGCGTAGACCTCGAACCAGTGGATGAGGCGCTTGCCGCCGTAGGCCTTCTTCACCGCCGCGTCCAGCACCCGGCGCGCCGCCGCCCAGATGTCGGGACCGATGCCGTCCCCTTCGATGAACGGCAGGATCGGATGGGACGGGACCCTGAGCTTGCCGTCCTCGACCTCGATCCGCTTCCCTTCGAGCGGGACATTCAGCTTTTCGAATTTCAAGGTGACGGTCTCCTCGCGCCCGCTCCCCGCCGCGTGGCCGCGGCCCCGGACCCCCCGAGAGACGGTGCGGACGCTCTGATTGCGGAGTGAGCGATGAATCTAGCACAGCGCCTTCTCCCGTTCAATATTGCACCAGCGACCCTTCCTGCCGCGCCTTGCGCACGGCGAATCGGAACGCCAGGATGCCGAAGGGCAGGAGGACCGCGACGAACAGCAGAAGCGCCTGGATGTCCGGCCAGAGCTCGGAGAAGCGGCTGCCGCGCAAAAGCGCGCGCCGCAGGGCGCGCAGGGCATAGGTGATCGGGAGCAGGTGCGACCAGCCGCCGAGCCAGCGCGGCATGTCCTCAGGCGGGTAGAACACCCCCCCGACCAGCGCCGAGCCGCTGGCCACGAGGTACGTGATCGGGTCGCCGCGCTTGAGGTACAGGACGAAGGCCGCCGACAGGATGCCGAGACCCGAGAACGCCAGGACCGTCAGCGCGATGATCAGCAGGGCCGGCAGCAGGTTCCCCAGGTGGATCACGACTCCGAAGAACAGCCGCCCGATGACCAGGTACGTCACCACCTTGATCGAGGTGAGCAGGAAATCCCACAGCGACGACCCCAGGACGATCGTGCCGATGGAGGTGGGCGTCAGGAGCATCGCCTCGAGCGTCCCGGTCATCTGCTCGCCGCGCACCTTGCCGCCGAACGACATGAGGGCCGACGACAGGTAGTGCAGGAGCGCCAGCCCCAGGAGAACGTACGCGAAGTAATCGACCCCCTCGAGACCGGGGGTGGTCGAGGGGGCCGCGACGACGCGCGACACGTAGTACCAGATCAGGACCGAAAAAAAGATCCCGAAGGCCTGCATGATGAACGAAGTCCGGTACGACACCTCGATGAGGAAGTCGCGCCGGATGAAGGCCAGGAGTGTCCGCAGCGTCCTCATCCCGGGGACCTCTCAGCGTCCTGGTCCATGAGGTCGAAGATCTCCTGAAGACTGGGCTCGCGCCGCGCGCACGAGAGGATGACGGCCCGCGTCTCGAGGAGGGCGCGCAGGAGATCCGAGAAGGCGCGTCCGTCGCGCTCCACCTCGGCCGACAGGCGCAGGATCCCGTCCTCGTGCCGTTCGAGCGCGCAGCGCCAGCGCGGGTCGGAGGGGGGCGCGTCGAGCCCGCGCACCGTCAGGATGTAGTGGTCGCGCCCCGGAAGACCGGTGGTGATGCCGGTCACGCTTCCCTGTCGCAGCACGCGGCCCCGATCGAGCACGACGATGCGGCCGCACATCTCCTCCGCCTCCTGCAGGTTGTGCGTCGCCAGCAGCACGGTCTTGCCGCGCTCGCGGTTGAGCCGATCCACGACGAAGCGGCGCAGGTGCTTCGCCGCGATCGGGTCGAGGCTCCTTGTCGGCTCGTCCAGGCAGAGGATCGGCGGATCGTGCAGCAGGGCGCGCGCGATCGCCAGGCGCTGCTTCATGCCGGTGGAATAGCTCATGAACGACCGATCGGCGATCGACTCCATGTCCATGACCTTGAGGAGACCGGCCGAGGTGCTGTGGGCCTCGGCGGACCTGAGCCCGTACAGGCGGGCGAAGAAATCCAGGTTCTCGCGCCCGGTCAGACGCCAGTAGAAGGAGCGCTCGTCCGAGGTCACGAAGCCGATCGATCTCTTCACGGCCCGGTCGTCCCGCGCGACATCGACGCCCCCGACCACCGCCCGTCCGGCCGACGGCAGCACCAGACCGGCGAGGATCTTGAGGAACGTGGTCTTGCCCGCGCCGTTGGGACCGAGGAGTCCGTAGATCTCCCCCGCGCGGGTCTCCAGGGTGATGTCCTGGAGCGCCGTGACGCGCTCCGCGCGGCGGAAGGGATGGAGCGCAATCTCGCGCAGCGACCGGCGCTTGATGTACACCTTCGTGAGGTTCTCGGCCAGCACGGCCACGGACATCGCTATCGCCCTTCCCGGCGCCGGGTGTTCCAGGTCTTGCGATAGTCCCGGTGCTCCGCGTCGTCCGGGTAGGTCTCCCCCTGCGGGTACGGATAGGCCGACATGCCGTGGAACGGCAGAGGCTCCACCGTGTCCGGGAACGCCGTGTGCGGATCCATGTCCTTGCAATAGCCGTTCGCGTACAGGAAGAAGCTGCGCGCCGAACCCTTCGGCACCTCCGGCAGCCCCTTGACCGGGAACTCCAGGGTGACTTCCTCGCCTTTGCCGAAGATGACGAAGCGATCGTCCGTCCGGGTGAGCAGATCGGTCACTCTACCGAAGCGCGTGTAGTCGCCGGTCATCACCTTGAACGGCTGCGTGTTGTCCAGGATGCCGTAGTCGTAGACCCTCGGCTCGCGGCCGTCCGGACTGTGCTCCCGCGGGAAGCCGCGGCGGTGCAGGTGCGCGCCGCTCAGCTTGATCTCGTTCACCTTCACCCTGTCCGACGCCTCCTTCTCCTCGAGCGGCTCAGCGATGAAGATCTGGTCCCAGTAGACGCGCATGTTGGTGCGCAGGCGCAGGCGCCGGGTCGGCAGCGGAGCCCGGTCCGAGAGATCGACGCTGATCATGCGCGGCAGCCCGGGCGGGAAGCCCATCGGGTCGAGGACCGGGCGGAAGATCCGATCGTCCTTGTCCTCCAGCTCGAGAACGGGAGGCGTCAGCCGGACCCCGGCCTGGGAGGCGGCGTAGTTGGAGGACGAGTACTCGAAGTCGACCCAGCCGTACAGGAACAGCACGGGGCGCTGCAGGCGCGTCACGCTTTCGGGGAACTCCAGCGTCAGGTTGTGCATCTCGGCGAACCCGGCCAGTCGATCGAGCCGGAAGTTGTCCGGATAGGTCCGATCGATCTTGAGGAGGGATCCGGTCACGTCGCGATCGTTGTGGTCGATGGCGCGCAGCGGGTAGACGCGCGCGGATCGCTCCACCGCCAGCGCGCGATAGGGCTGGCGCTCCTTCCCGCCGAACGCCCCGAGCGGGTAAACGTCGATGTCCTTCGGATGATCGAGGAGGATGAGCTTCGTCTCGTCGAGGTAGGTGATCTCTTCCAGATTCTCCAGCATCTGGATCAGGTAGGCGCCGTCCTTGGGCACGAGCTGCTCCGGCTCGATTTTCAGATATTCCTCGGGGGAGGGAGCGCCGTACACGCCCGGTGCCGTCCACATCCCCAGCCCGCCGCCGCCGAGAATGTCGGTGAGGAAGCCGTACCTGAGACCGCTCCAGGCGAACAGCAGCGGGCAGGACGATCCCTTCCGGTCGAGCTCGGTCTCCTCGACCCTCTGCCCCGCCGGCACGTCCATCTCCGCCTGCAGGACGCCCCCGGGCCACAGCAGGCGGACGATGTCCGCCAGCGGACGGCCGCCCAGTCCGAAATGGGCCACGGGCGGCGATTGCGACAGGTAGCCGCCGCCGGCCTGCACTTCACGTCGCTGCCACGCCGGTCCCGCCTGCACCTCCACCTTCGTGCCGATTCCGTCCTTATTACTGTTGAGACCGCGCGGCACGACCTCGATCCAGCGGTTCGTGCTGCCGCCGTCGTTGCGCAGCAAAAGCGGCGGGCCGCCGTTCTGCGTCACCACCAGGTCCAGATCGCCGTCGCCGTCCAGGTCGGCGGCCGCGACACCGCGCGCGTCCTTGACCTGGATCTGCGGCAGGCCGGCCTCGGAGGAGACGTCGCGGAACTGGCCCGTGCCGTCGTTGAGGTAGAGCAGAAGGGTGGAGCCGGCCGCGAACAGGTCGAGATCGCCGTCGTTGTCCGCGTCGAACAGCACGACCCCGAAGAGCGACGCCCCCGGCGGCGCCGGGATCGCCCGCTCCGTGAAGATCCGGCGGGCGCCGTTCACGAAGAGCCGCAGGGCCGCGTCCTTATCTCCCGCGAAGACCAGGTCGGGAAGACCGTCGCCGTCCACGTCGCCGGCCGCCAGACCACGCCCCGAGCCGTGCGCGTTGAGCCCGGCCTCGCGCCCCCGCGCTGCAAACCCGTCCTCCCGCCGGTTGTCGAGCAGCGTGTCCTGGCCGCCCAGGGACGACAGGACCGCGTCTATGTCCCGGTCCGCGTCGAAATCGGCAAAGACCGAACCGACGGTGCCGCCGGCCGGGCCGGTGATCTTCAGCTCCGGAGTGGAAGGCTTGAACGTGCCGTCCCCGCGGTTCAGCAGGAGCACCGGCGGGGCCGGAGCGCGCGTTCCGGGCACGGGCAGCCGGTTCAGGAACAGATCCAGGTCGCCGTCGTGATCCACGTCGGCCCAGGATGCCCCCAGGATGAACCCTTGTGCCGAGGCGCCGCTCTTCCGGGTGACGTCCGTGAAGTGTCCCTTGCCGTCGTTGGCGTAGAGCGCTCCGCCGCCCAGCCGCGTCAGATAGAGGTCCTCGTCGCCGTCGTTGTCGTAATCCCCGAGGATCGCCGCCATGCCCACGCCCTCGAACGCGACGCCGGAGGACCGCGTGACGTCCGCGAAGGCCATGCCTCCCTCGTTCCTGTACAGGACCGGCCGCGCCTTGCCGGCCGCCGACGCGTTGGCGAGCACCAGATCGGGTTTGCCGTCACCGTCGAGGTCGCCTATCGCCAGACCCGAGCCGTAGCGGGCCGCCCGCCCCGCGGGGCCTCCGTCCTTCGGCGTCGCGGGGCCGCCCGGCTCTCCTCCCGGACCGGCGTGGCGGAAGGTGATTCCCGAGGCCGCCGTGGCGTTGCTGAAACGGACGACCACGGGCGCGGTCTGCGGCTTCGTGCCGCCGAGCGCCGCGACATCGGTGATGACGAGCGCGTAGCGACCCGCCTCCCCGTACTGGTTGCCGGTCGGGACGGCGAACTTCGGATTCGCCGACAGCTTCTGGTACGCGGACATCTCGCGGTCCCCCTCGGCGCGCTTGCCGGACTGCAAAAGGGCGCGCGCCAGCTGGTAGCGGACGGAGATGCTGTTCGGGTCGAGCTCGCGGGCGCGGGCCAGGCACGTGATCGCCGGATCGAAATCCCGCCTGCGGGCATGCAGGAGCCCCAGGTTGTAGAGGATGTCCGGGTCGTCCGGGTCGAGGGCCCGGGCCTTCTCCAGAGCCGCGATCGCCTCCTCCGTCTTCCCCTGGTTCTTCAGCACGAGACCGAGCCCGTAGTGTCCCTGGGGCAGGCGGGGATCGATCTGGATCGCCTCGAGAAACGCCTCCTTCGCCCCGTCGACGTCGCGCGCGTACAGGGCGGCCAGGCCGAGATTGACGAACCCGGGGGCCCAGGCGGGGGCTCCGGCCGTGACCCGGCGGAACTCCTCCACCGCCTGCGTGTGCTTGTACTGCTCCATCAGGGCGGCGCCGCGGTTGTTGGCGTGGATGACGTCGTCCGCCGCGCAGACAAGAAAGGGGACGAGGAGCCCGATCGACACCGCCTCTCCTGCGCCACGCGCGGCCTTGATCGCGCGCCTCATCACGCCCCCCTGCGCAGGACGCGCCCCGCCGCCTGCGGTCGGAACTCCCTCCCCGCGACGATCCTGCGGCCGTTCACCAGGACCTCGTCGATCCCCTCGGCGAAACGGCGCGGTTCGGTGAAGGTCGATCGGTCGGCGACGGTTTCCGGATCGAAGACGACGAGATCGGCCCTGCACCCTTCCTGGACACGCCCCCGGTCGCGCAGGCCCAGGCGCTCAGCCGGAAGCGAGGTCATCTTGCGGACCGCCTCCTCGAGACCGAGCACTCTCCGCTCGCGCACATAGTGCCCCAGGACCCGGGGAAAGGCTCCGTAAGCGCCGGGATGAGGGAACCCCTTGCCGATCTCCCAGGCATCGGAGACCACGGCGAGCCCCGGGCTCGCCAGAAGCGGCAGAAGCGGCTCGTCGGTCGTCTCGTCGCCGGAGATCCCGAAGATCAGCTGCGTCGCGATCCCCGATTCCTCGAGCATCAGATCGGACAGAGCGTCGAACGGCAGCGTCCCGCGCCGCCGCCCGATCTCCGCGATCGTCAGGTGCTCGAACGGCTTGTTGCGCTCGCCGTCGACGTGCGCCAGCCGGATGTGGTCCCAGCCGCACTCGCGCGCGATGTTCATGGTGAATCTCCCCTCCTCCGCCCACGGCGGCCACACCGGAGAGGTCTCCTCCACCTCGCGCCTCATGCGGGCGCGCACGTCCGGGTCGCGCAGGCGGGAAAGAAACGCCGCGACTCCTCCGTCGAGCGACCACGGAGGATAGAGCGCCAGGAGGGTGGTGCAGACGGCCGTGTAGGGGATGACGTCGGCGCTGATCCCGATCCCCGCGCGCGCCGCGCGCCCGTGGGCCGCCAGGACGTCGGGGGCGCCGGACCAGGCGCGCCGGCCGACCGTCTCGACGTGGGAGTGATGCACGCCGGCACCAGAGCGCCGCCCCACCTCGATCATCTCGTCCACCGCCTGGTCGAGCGTGTCGCGGCTGCTGCCGCGCTGGTGGAAGGCGGCGAAGCCGCCCGCCGCGGCGGCCGCGCGCGCCACGTGCTCCAGCTCGTCGGTGTCGGCGAACTGTCCGGGAGGATAGATGAGTCCGAACGACACTCCGTAGGCCCCTTCCTCGACCGCGAGGCGGGTCAGGCGGCCGAGCTCCCGCCGCTCGTCCTCGGCCGGCGGGCCGGCCCGCGCTCCCATCGCCAGAAGACGGAGGGGCCCGTGCGCCACGAGCGACGCCACGTTGACCAGGACCCCCTGTGTCTCCAGCCGCTCGAGATAGGCGCCGAACGAGTCCCACTCCCACGACACACCCGAGGGGGTGATGAAGCCGCAGACCCCCTCGACCTCGGCGCGGGTCTCCCCCGAGAGGGGCGCGCAGCCGATGCCGCAGTTGCCCAGAAGCTCCGTCGTGATCCCCTGCCGGACCCGTCCTTCGAGAAGAGGCGCCTGGCGCGCGAGCGGCAGAGCGAAGCAGAGATCGGAGTGCGAGTGCAGGTCGATGAAGCCGGGAGCGACGACGCGGTCGCGGGCGTCGATGCGCGGTGCCGTGGCGGTCAGCGAGGGGGCGACGGCGGCGATCCTGTCCCCTTCGATCCCGACGTCCGCCCGGAAGGAAGGACGCCCCGTGCCGTCGATGACCTCTCCGTTGGCGAGAATCAGATCCAGGGTGGGCACCGCTTCAGCGGCCGATGCGTGATCGTTCGCCCAGGTGCCCGATCGAGTGGAAACGGTCCTTGTTGGCTTTCAGGTTGCTCGCCCCCTGCCCGCAGCCGGCGCACCCGGAGTACGTCTCGCGGAAATGGCGGTAGCAGCAGTCCAGGAGGTTGTACCAGACGCCGTACTTCCAGCAGAAGAAGTTGGCGTCCGCGGGGCGGTAGGTGCACTTCAGGACGTCGCGGCGCCGTGCACGGCCGGCCTCGTCCGGACCTTCCGGATCCGCCGGCTCGATTTTGCGCAACTGTCCTCTGACCTGACTCATGCGGGCATTCTAATGCATTCCCGGCGCCGGGGGCAGCCCGGTACCCCGCTTGAAGTGCCGGCCGTCGGGCTGCTAAAGTCCCGGCCTCTGACATGGCGACCTCCCGCAGGCCCCCGACGCTTCTCCTCCTCGCCTGGACCGGCATCCTCTGCGCCTGCGGAGAAGGGGCCGGTCTCCCGCCGGAGGAGGTCGTCAAGGTGCCGGGCCAGGGGACGGTCGTGGTGTACGTGGAGGCGCCGCGGCGCATCGCGGGCCCCGTGCTCAAGACCTTCGAGGAGCAGACCGGCATCCACGTCGATGCGAATTACCGCGAGAACCTCGGGGACCGTTTCCTGTCGACGCTGATGTCGCGGGCCGGACAGGGGACGGTCGACCTGTTCTGGGGCGAGACACCTCTCTCGGCCTACGAGATGGTGGAGGCGGGCCTGGCCGTGCCGTTCCGGCCGGCCGGGGCGCGTCCGGTCCCGGGGCAATATCGCGACCACGAGTTCCGCTGGATCGGCTTCGCGGTCAATCCCCGGGTCATCATCTATAACAGCACCGCGCTGAAGAAAGAGGAGGCGCCGACCGAGACGACCGACCTCGTGAGGCCTCCCTGGGCCGGGAAAGGGGCCATGCCGCGCATCGCGGCCGGCCCGGCGGCGTTCCACGCCACGGCGCTGTTCATGCTGTGGGGCCCCGAGCGCGCCCGGGCGTTCTTCGAGTCGTTGCGCACGAACGGGACGCGCATCGTCGAGGACGACCGCGCCGTGCGGCAGCTGGTGGCGGCCGGCGCGGCGCAGTGGGGCATGATCGGTCTCGACCAGGCGATCTGCGCCAAACGCGAGGCGGAGCCGATCAACATCCTGTTTCCCGATCGTCTCGGCATCGGCGCCATCGTGCCGCCCCAGCTCGTCATGCTGTTGCGCGGGGCGCCGAGCGGCGCGCAGGCGAAGGGTCTGTTCGGCTACCTGTTCGCGACCGAGTCGGGATGGGTCCTGGGGCAGAACGACTGCGCGCTCCTCACGCTTCTGCCCGACATTCCCAGGCCCGACTGGGTCCCCGCCGCCGGCGCCTTCAACATCGCCCAGGTCGACCCCGAGGCGGCCTGGAAGACGTACCGCGAGAACTCCGCCTACTTCACCTCCTGGGGGGCGGAGCAGGCCCCCGCCGCGGCGCCGACGAGCCAGCCGCGCGCCGCGCTCTCCCCCTCGCCACCGCCTTGACGACGCGACGTTGAGCTGACGCACCGCCGCAAACCCACGTCAAATCGGGATTTTTGACGTTGCGGGTCGTTTTTTTGGGTGGTATAGAATAACCGCAGTCTGGGAGTGTTTCATGCAGGGAGATGTTCAGCCACAAGCCCCGCGATCCCCCGCGGTGGCGACGCGGAAGTTCCGCATCCTGATCGTCGACGACGACCGGGACAGCGTCGATCTGCTCGCCGAGTGGCTGACCATGGGCGGGTACGAGGTCACGACCGCCAAGGACGGCCAGGAGGCTCTGCGCCGGATCCAGTCCGACCGCCCCGATCTGGTCCTGCTCGATCTGCTGATTCCGCCGCCGGACGGGCTTCAAGTGATGCGCACCATCAAGCGCGATCGCCTGCTGTCGACCATCCCGGTGGTCGTGATGACGGTCAAGAGGGACGTCAAGAGCAAGGTCGAGTGCCTGCGCGGCGGCGCCGACGATTTCATCGTCAAGCCGTTCCACTTCGACGAGCTCGACGCCATCCTGCGCTCCTCGCTCAAGAAGCGCTACCTCTACACCTCGCTCGAGCGGGCCAACCAGCAGCTGCGCGACGCCAACGAACGGCTCCTGAAGCTGACGGTCACCGACGAGCGCACCAACCTGTTGAACGATCGCTATCTCAAGCGGCGGCTCGCCGAGGAGTTCAAGCGATCGCAGCGTTACGGCACGCCCCTGTCCACGGCCCTGCTCGACCTCGATCACTTCAAGCAGGTGAACGACAAGTACGGGCACGATTGCGGCGACCAGGTGCTGCGCGACTTCGGGCGGCTCCTGACGGAGAACGCGCGCACGACCGACATCGTCGGACGATTCGGGGGGGAGGAGTTCCTGATCGTCCTGCCGAACACCGACGGGATCAGGGCCGCCATCGTCGCCGAGCGCATCCGCAAGGCTGCGGACGAGCACGTCTACAAGCACAGGGAGTTCCTGGTGCGGATCACGGTGAGCGCGGGCGTGGCGTCGTTCCCCGCCAACACCCAGGTGAGGGACGACAACGATCTCCTGAAGGCCGCGGACCAGGCGCTCTACCGCGCCAAGCAGGTGTCGCGCAACCGGGTCATCGTGGATCGCGCCTCGATGCCTCCGGACGTCCTCGAGGGGGACCTGTCCTCGATCTTCAAGGCCTCCTACGAGGACAACCAGGGACGCAGCCGCGACGACGGCGAGAACTGACCGCCCGCTTCACCAGCGCTCGGCCACCAGCCTGACCAGCGTTCCCAGACCATCCAGGTCGCGCTCGTGGATCACCTCCACCGGCGAGTGGGAATGGACCGTCGGCCACGACAGCGCCAGGTCGGGGGTGCCGAATTCGGTGAACACCGAGCCGTCGTTGCCGCCGCGCGTCAGGCCGTACTGGATCGGCACGCCCGCCTGCTTCGCCAGGGACAGCACCTTTTCGACTATCGCCCTGTCGGTGATGTTGCTGCTGTCGATGGCGCGCACGACCGGCCCCTTGCCGAGGACGGCGTGCGCGAACGCCGGACGCTCCAGGGGGCTGTCCGACGACACGAACGTGTCGACGGCGATGACGAGATCCGGCCTCAGGCTCTGCGCCAGCACCTGCGCCCCGTCGAGGCCGGTCTCCTCCTCCACCGAGAACGCGAACGTAACCCTGTGGCGCAGCGTCTTCGGATCGAGACCGCGCAGCGCCAGGAGAAGGGCGGTGCAGCCGGCGCGGTCGTCCACGGCCCGCCCCGATCCGTAGGAGCCTGCCAGTCTCTGGAACGACTTGGGGATTGTGACCGGGTCCCCGGCGGCGATCCCCAGGCCCTCGGCTACCGCCCGCGACGGGGCGCCGACGTTCACGCGCACCGCCTCCTTGCCGAAGGCGCCGGGAGCATCCGCGACCGCCGCGTCGAGGTAGTTCGGGCGCGGCGGCACCACACCGCCGACGTCCCCTTTCGCGGCGTGCACCTGGACGACCTGTCCCTCGTACAGGGTCTCGAAGAAGCCGCCGACCGGCTTGACGTCGAGGCTGCCGTCCTCGCGGATCGCGGTGACGAGATAGCCGGTCTCGTCCATGTGGGCGATGAACAGGAGGCTCTTCGCCCCCTTCTCCGGCCCCGCCGCCACCAGCAGATTTCCGCGCGCGTCGGTCTCGGACTTTGCCCAGGACGGCAGGAGCGAGCGGATCCGATCCCTCACCCCCTGCTCGCGCGTCGACACGCCGGGAGTCTCGACGAGGGTCTGGAGGATGGCGAAACTCCCCCCCTCGCGCGCCGATCGGGCGGCGAGGAGCACGCCGGGCAGGGCGGCGAGCGACAGAGCGACGAGCGCCCGGTGTCTCATCGGTCCCCTTCCGCCACCGACTTGAGGAGCGTGGCGAGGGCCACGACGTCGTGCGCGTCGATGACTTCTCCCGGCGTGCCGGGGTAGAGGACCGGGACGCCGATCGGCAGGACCGGCTTCTTGCCGGCGAACGCGCCCTGATCGCCGGTCGTCCCGTACGGCACGTTCTGCAGCAGGATCTGCGCGCGGGCGGCGCGCTCGGCCACCACGTTGTAGAGATCCTGCGAGAAGCCGTCCGAGCCGCCCGCGACCGCGACCACCGGCCCCTTGCCGGGCGCCGGCGCCGTCTTGCCGGTTCCCGCCGCCGGGGCGTCGACGACCAGAACCTCGTCCGCCTCGATCCGGTTCGCCAGACGCGCCGCCCCGCGCCCCCCCACGACCTGCTGCGCCGAGAAGGCGACGGTCAGCGTCCCGTGGATCTTCGCGGGCTCGAGGGTCTGCAGGAGCCAGACCAGCGCGGCGCAGCCGGCCCGGTCGTCCATGGCCGGGCCCGCCAGCTTCCCGCCGGCCAGATCGACGGTGCGCCGCGCGATGACGACCGGGTCGAGCAGGGCCACGCCGACCGCCTCGACCTCTCCCGGGCTTCGCGCGCCGATGTCGACGAACAGGTCCTCGTCCAGGACCGCGTGCGCCAGCGGCGCGGCGTTGCCTCGCCACAGGTGGGTCGAGTGGACGACGGCGACCGCCGGGACCGTGCCGCGGCGCGCCTGCACCAGGAGCGGCTGCCCCATGTGGAACTGGTCGAACAAGGGCGAGAGCGGAATCCTGGCCAGCCTTTGCAGTTTCAAATATCCCTGCTCGGTGACACCGGAGACCACGTACCCCGGCTCGTCCATGTGGGCGACGAGTAGGAGGGAGGGCTTGCCCGAGCCGACCACGACGGTCAGATTGCCGAGGTTGTCGTCCTGGAACGAGGCCCAGGTCGGCGCCGCCTTGCGGATGACGGCGCGCACCTGCCACTCGTGCCCCGCCACGCCGCCGACCGAGGCAAGGGCGCGCACCAGATCGCGGGCCTCTTCGATCCGGTCGGCCAGCGCGCTCGACCAGCCCGTCAGGGCCAGCGCAACCACCACGATCGTTGCCCGGAGCACTGTCGTCTCCTCCGAAACCCGCACGATCATATCTCCGCGGGCGCGACATGGTACCCTAGGAGCCTGCTCCCAGTTGCCCATCCCGTCCAGGTGGAACGGCCCGGAGGGAATCTGATGGTTAAGTGGCGTTTCGACCCGGTCCGCCTGCTGTTGAGGGCGGGACTCGCGGTCGCCCTCGTCCTCGCCGGTCTCCTGACTCTCGCCTGCATCGACGCCAACTGGCGCTTCGCGCATCTCGAGGCGGCGGCCCCCGCCCGCGTCTTCTCCGCGCCGTTCGTCCTCGCCGACGGCGTGGCCGTGGCGCGTGACGACCTGCAGGAGAGGCTCTCCCGTCTCGGGTACCGCAAAATAGATGGCCATCCGTCCACACCGGGCGAGTACTCCGTCCGCTTCCGGGCGCTGGAGATCTTCCTGAACGCCTTCGACTACCCCTCCGGAAAGGTCGAGGCGGCGCTCCTGAAAGTGAAGCTGGGATTCGGCCGCGTGGGACGGATCGAGAACCTGTCGACCGGGGAGGATCAGGAGCGCGCCCTGCTCGAGCCCGAGCCGCTCGGAACGCTCTCGGGCAACGTTCTGGAGGAAAGGCTCGCGGTGTCGATCGACGACCTGCCGAAGCCGCTCCTCGACGCCGTCGTCGCCGTGGAGGACCGCCGCTTCTACAGTCACTCCGGCATCGACCCGCGGGGCATCCTGCGCGCGCTCTTCGCCAACGTCAAGAGCGGCGAAGTCGTGCAGGGGGGGAGCACCATCACCCAGCAGCTGGCCAAGAACCTCTACCCGGTCGGCGAGAGGACCCTGGCGCGCAAGCTGTGGGAGAGCATGGCGGCCCTGAGCCTCGAGGCCCTGCACAGCAAGAATGAAATCCTGGAGCGCTATTTGAACCAGATCTACCTGGCGCAGCGCGGACCGACCTCGATCATCGGCATCGGCGCGGCCTCGCGCCACTACCTCGGCAAGGACGCGCGCTACCTCGACCTGCCGGAAGCGGCGCTCCTCGCAGGGCTGATCCAGTCGCCCGGCCGGTACCATCCCTACCGGCACGCGCACGAGGCGCGCGACCGGCGCGACCTGGTCCTGCGTCTGATGCACGAGGAAGGATTCATCAACGAGAAGCAGCTCGAAGAGGCGCGCGAGGCTCCGCTGAACCTGCGCCCTGAGCCGCCGGCCGACGCCCGGCAGGCGCCCTACTTCATCGATTACGTCGCCCAGCTATTGCAGGAGGAGGGGCTGCGCGATCCGGCGTCGCGTCTCGGGATCAGAGTCTTCACCACCCTCGACCCGCTCCTGCAGGCGCGCGCCGACCAGGCGGTCGAGGCCGGCCTCAAGCAGTACGAGCGCGCCTACACCCAGCTGCGCCCGCTGCCGGGGGGCGAGATCCAGGGGGCGTTCGTGGCGCTTCGTCCCGAAGACGGATCGATCCTCGCGATGATCGGCGGCCGGTCTTACGCGCGCAGCCAGTTCAACCGGGTCACCCAGGCGCACCGCCAGCCCGGCTCGGCCTTCAAGCCGTTCGTCTACCTGGCCGGCTTCCAGAAGGCGCAGGACGAGCACAGCCCCCTGTTCACGGCCGCGACCGTCCTGGACGACTCGCCCCTCGAGATGGAAGTCGCCGGCCATCCCTGGTCGCCGCAGAACTTCGATCAGGAGTACAGGGGCCCGGTGAGCGCGCGCCAGGCGCTGGCGCTGTCCCTGAACGTGCCGACCATCCGCGCCGCGGCGACGATCGGTCTCAAGGACGTGGTGCGGATGGCGCGTCGCTGCGGCATCGACAGTCCACTGCAGCCCGTCCCCTCGATAGCGCTCGGCACGTTCGAGGTCGTTCCCCTGGAGATCGCCTCGGCCTACACGACGCTCGCCAACCTGGGGACGCACGCCTGGCCGCGCGCTATCGTGGCCGTGGTCGACGACAACGGCAAGGTCGTCGAGCCGACGCCCCACCCCTCGCGGGAGGCGGCCTCCGCGCAGGCCTCCTACCTGACGCTCGATCTGATGAAGGACGTCGTGCGCTACGGCACCGGCGCCGCCATCTGGTCGTACGGCGTCGACGGCGAGTTCGCGGGCAAGACCGGGACCACAGACGACGGGCGCGACGCCTGGTTCGTCGGATTCACGCCCGATTATCTCGGGGTGGCCTGGGTGGGGTTCGACAACAACCGCCCCCTGCGCCTGGGCGGCTCGACCCTGGCCCTGCCGATCTGGGCCCAGATCGCCAAGCGGGCCGGTATCGACAAGGGGCGGCGCTGGGAGATGCCGCCGGGGATCGTCGAGGAGGAGATCGATCCGACCACCGGTCTGCGCGCCGCCGGCCGCTGCCCCGACACCAAGACCGAGATCTTCATCGACGGCACCGTCCCCCCCGAGTGCGACCAGCACCAGGGCGGATTCGACTCGTGGGCGACGCGCCTCCTGAACTGGTTCCGCCACTGAGGCGGTGGCCTTCGCGTT
Source organism: Candidatus Dormiibacterota bacterium (assembly GCA_035635555.1). Lineage (NCBI taxonomy): Bacteria > Bacillati > Candidatus Dormiibacterota > Candidatus Dormiibacterota bacterium. The sequence goes on along the minus strand of DASQAT010000006.1, from coordinate 6,485 downwards.
TTTTCGGAGCCTATCGCGCTGACGGAATCCCTTTGAGATTTCGCCTCGCTTGCTCGAACGCTGGATCGATACTGAGCGCCGCCTCGAAGTCCCTCCGCGCCTTCTCGCTCTTGCCGAGCTTCATGTACGCCAGCCCCCGGTTGTTAAGCGCCCATACGTCGGTCGGATATAGCCGCAGGGACTCCGAGAAGCGACGCATGGCCCTTCGATACGCGCCCTGACGTAGAAGATCATTACCCCAGTTGTACAAAGCCGCTGGCAGCCGCGGGTCCAGATCAAGCGCCGAGTCGTTGCTGTGAAGCGGCTAGAAGAGGCGGAAAAGCAGTTGGCATTGGCTCTCTGATGCGCGTCCACCCGGCTTGCGGCGTGGCGATTCACGGACGTGACGGGATGTGGGCTCCCCAAGAGATTGGAAAACATGATAGTTTATGATTTACCAGACGCCAGGAATCTCATGAGACCGCGACAATCTCTCGTTGCCAGAGTTATCCTCATCTCGCTGGCCGTCGTTGTGCTCCCGATGTCTCTTGGGATTGCAAGCCCTCTGTTCCCAAATCAAGTCTATCCAATCGGCCCATCCGCCGGCACGATCCTTGTGGCGGACTTCAACAACGATGGAATTCAGGATTTCGCCGTGACAGCCTCGATCCAAAATAACGTCGACCCTATCTTTCCTCCGAATGGCTGGGTGGGCGTGTTTCTCGGAAAGACCGATGGCAGCTTTGCCGTCACTTGGGGGATTGATCTCGGACACAGTCCGGTTGCGTTGGCGGTGGGTGATTTCAACGGCGACGGCATCCTGGACATCGTAAGTGCCGACAGCGACACAAATCAACTTTATGCCCTGCTTGGTAACGGTGATGGGTCATTCGTGTTCTGGAGCCGCTTGGATGCTCACAGAGATCCTTTCTCGATCTCCGCCGCCGACTTCAACCGTGACGGAAATCTCGATTTGGCCGTGTCGGACTGGGGCTCCAACGATGTCTCTGTCTTCTTGGGTCTGGGTAATGGAATGTTCAGACCGCTCGTCGCCTACGCGGTGGGATTTGCCCCCCGCTCAGTTGCCTCTGCCGATTTCAACTCAGATGGGACGGCCGATCTGGCGGTTGCCAATCAGGGCTCGGACGACGTGTCGATCCTCCTCGGAAAGGGGGACGGAACATTCGCCACAGAGATTCGTTTCCCTGCTGGTTCGAATCTGGCCTCCCTGAGAGTCGGAGATCTCAATGGCGACTCCATCCAGGATCTTGTCACGGTAGGTTATTCACTCGGCGAAGCGAATGTCCTTCTTGGTCACGGCGACGGCACATTTGATCCTCCCCTCATTTCCGCGACGGGAGGTGGAGGGTGCGGATCGATCGCTCTGGGAGACTTCAACCAGGACGGTAATGAAGATCTGGCCGTTGCCGATATCACTTCTGAAAACGTTTCGATTCTGCTCGGGGGGGGCCAGGGCAAGTTTGTTGTGGGTTCAACGGTGGACGCGGACTATGCATGGGATCTCGCAGTCGGCGACTTCGACAGAGATGGTCGTCAAGATCTGATGGTCATATCGGGCGTAGGGCTTCCCGATCGTGTCCTCGTTCTCGAGGGGAAACGCAACGGGTCGTTTGGACCAAATGTTCCGTTCACACCCGGTGGTCGTTTCTTCGACATTGTAAGCGGGGATTTTGATGGCGACGGGAACGCGGATCTCGCCGGCATACGCCTTGGCGACCCGGTTGACTCGGCGGGCTCTCTCTCGATCCTCTTGGGAGCGGGCGATGGAACGTTTAGCGAGCAGTCCTCGATCCCGCTGGCCATTTGGCCCGTCTCGATACGTGCCGGAGATTTCAACACAGACGGACACCCTGACCTCGTTGTCGTGAACAGAGGGTTGGCCTCCGCGGGGATCGCGGGCGACATCTGGATTCTCCTGGGAGATGGCAACGGGGGGGTCGTGATTCAGCAGAAGCTATCCGCTGGGAAAGTGCCATCTTCCGTGGTGGTTGGAGACTTCGACGGCGACGGAGATGAAGATCTCGTTGTTGCGAGTGCGGGTGGCGAGCCGTCTGTCGATGTGCCCGGCGGCCTCTTGCTGTTCCCAGGGAATGGCGATGGGACTTTTGCCCAGCCCGTGAATCTCGGTGTCATTCTGCACCCTCGACTTGTGGTGGCTGGCTACCTCAATGCCGACAAGAAGCTGGATTTGGCCGTTGCAGGCACCGATCCAACTGTAGCGGCCACGGTATTCATCCTCTTTGGCAAGGGTGACGGAAGCTTTGAGCTCATGACTCGACTGAAACCTCCCAATGGAGTGCCAAGCGCGATGGCCGTGGGTGACTTCAACAGCGACGGCGGAAACGACCTTGCCCTCATTGGAGCATCTAAGTGCGTCTTGGGCGACATCTTCGGCCTGGTGACTCTCCTCGCCGGCGACGGGGACGGCTCGTTCGGCCCGCCCGTGACTTCCGTCGTGGGCGGGTGTCCTTTTCGCCTGACCGTTGGAGACTTCAATGGAGATCGCATCGATGATCTAGCTGTTGTGAATGATGGATCCGAAGACGCATCGGTACTCTTGGGAAGCCCTGGCAATGGTCTTCTTCCAGAGGTCCGGCTACTGGTCGGGGACGCTCCCGGCGCCCTTGCAGTGAACGATTTCGACGGCGACACCAGACCGGACCTGGCGGCGGCGCATTTCGGTGGCGTGTCCGTGCTGCTCAACCAGGGGCCCTTCCCCGACGCGGATGGAGATGGGATACCCGACGCCACCGATCCCTGCACGGACACCGACGGCGATGGATTCGGAAATCCAGGCTTCAGGGCAAACATCTGCCCTCCTGACAACTGCCCGAACGTGTCCAACTCGTCCCAGGCTGATGCGGATGGTGACGGACGGGGAGATGCTTGCGATCCCTGTACCGACACCGACCGCGATGGTTTCGGAGACCCAGGTTTCCAGGCGAACGTCTGTCGCGTGGACAATTGCCCAAGCTTGCCAAACCCAAGCCAGGAGAATTCCGATAGCGATGGGCTCGGCGATGCCTGCGACCCCTGCCCACACGATCCTCTGGACGACACAGACAAGGACGGTATCTGTGGAGACCTCGATAATTGCCCGGCCGTCTCGAATCCGGACCAAGCTGACTCGAACCACGATGGTTCGGGCGATGCCTGCCAGCCAGATTTAACCCTTTACGGCTTGCGGCAATCGGTAGACAAGATCGAGGTCGTGTTGAGCGTCACTGACCCGCAGAACGATCCCCTGAGCGGTCTCGTGGAAATCTTCAGTACAGCCGTGCAGGGCATCACTCTTCCCGACAGCCTCGCGAACGGCGACTGCAGCCAAGGATATCTACCGGGCGGTGTGATCGGGGAAGGCATCGGGTTTACGAATGGGGCGGCCGGGGCCCCATTCCTGTTCGATTTGGACAGCATCCTGTTCTGCCACGGCTTCACACCGGATTATTTGATCGCCCTGGGCACATGCGAGCGTCCTCAGATTCCTTTCAATCCAGTCTTGTCGCTGACTGAAGTGGTCCTGCCCGCCGCCTTCTGTCTGCGCAGACCCGGTGAGAGCGAGGGTGGTTTGGATTTGACCATCTTGAGCTTCGACCTGTCGACACTGGTCCTCTTTCGCTCCCAGCCTCCTGCGATCCTGCATTTGCCGTTCGACCACGGATTCCCGGCTCAGATGGACCTCACTGGCCTGGCGTCAGGGGAAACATATCGTTTGAGAGTGACAGTGACCGACGGGACGACCGTGCCGGTGACTGCGGAGGAGAACTTCGAGTACCAGGGTGAGTCGAAGATGATATTCGTGCGACCGAACAGTCCACCGCACGCGATGGTCACTTCCGTCGCGACTGTGGAGTGCAGTGGTTTGGCGGGAGGCGCCCTGACGCTGGACGCTTCGGGATCGACGGACGTGGATTCGACTCCCGGAACCAACGACGACATTGTGTCGTTCGAGTGGCTTAAGAATCCAGGTCAGGCGGGCGAAGTCATCCTGGGGGGCGGTCGAGTGCTGAACACTACGCTACCGCTCGGGACATACCTCATTGGCCTCTTGGTGACTGACTCGAAGGGTGCAACAGATGCCGCACAGACGACGGTGACCGTGAGGGACAACATACCTCCCGCCCTGGTCTGTTCGGCTCCGACGACCGCGGAATGCTCCAGGGCTGGTGAGGCACAAGCAAGTGTTGCTGCTACAGCCAGCGATGCATGCAGCCCTGTGGTGACGGTTACCAACAACCGCTCGGTCAAGGGGGGCGACGCCTCAGGAATCTTCCCCCTCGGCGTGACGCCAGTGACCTTTAGGGCGACGGACGCATCCGGCAACGTGGCAACATGTACAACGAATGTGACAGTCCAGGACACAACACCGCCGCGGCTGACGTTGGACTTGAGTGTGACACTACTGTGGCCCCCGAACCACCGGATGGTGCCGGTCCAAGCGGCGTGGCAGGTGGCCGATGCATGCGATACTGCGGCTGGCGTCATACTCGCGTCGGCAACTAGCAGCGAGCCCGAGGACGCCCCTGGGAATGGTGACGGGAATACTACGGGAGACATCCAGGACGCCTCGATCTGCACGCCGGACACGAGCGTGCTGCTGCGAGCCGAGCGTTCGGGAGACGGACTGGGACGGGTCTACACGCTGACCTACGTCGCGCGTGATGCATCAGGAAACACCTCATCGGCGCTTGGGATCGTGACCGTGCCGCATGACTTGGGGACCGGTCCGGAACCTGTGATCGTGAGCTTGGAGGGTGACGGTACTCCGGGCATGGCGCATCTTTACTGGAACGCGGTCAACGGTGCCGAGATGTACGACGTGATCCAGGGTGACCTGAGCCAGGTCAGCGTGTCAAACGCAGAGATCTCGCTGGGGCCCGTGCACGTTCTGGCTTCCGGACAGACCGGCGCAAGTTACTCCGAAGGCCCGAGCGGAGTGATTCCGGCGCTGGGGTCCGCCTTTTTCTACCTCGTGCAGTACCGGGAAGGCCAGAGCGCGAGCGGGTGGGGGACGGAGTCGAGCCCGTGGCCGGCGGAGCCCTCCTCCTGCGATATCGGATGCCCGGGGGAGCCTGTTGCTTCCTCTGTTGCCTCGTTAACCATCAGGCGCAAGTGAGGGGGGCATACTCCCGGCTCTCCGTCTGTTAACCCGCCGGTCCCCGATTTCGAGGAGACTGTCGCTTGGGGAGCCAAGCGCAACACTCTTCGAACCTACTGCAGAGGCCGGATCCCGTCGAGATTTCGTCTCGCCTGCTCGAACCCCGGGTCGACCTTGATTGCAGCCTCGAAATCCCACAGAGCCTTCTCCCTCTTCTCCATTTTCAAGTACGCCAGCCCCCGGTTATTGAGAGCCCAGACATCGGTGGGGAATAGCCGAAGGGCCTTTGAGAACCGCCAAACAGCTCTGCGATACTGTCCCTCACGCAGGAGATCATTACCCCAGTTGTATAGAGCCGCCGGCAGATGCGGGTCGAGGTCGAGTGCCGAGTCGTACTCCCTGGCGGCCGCATCGTAATTCTTCCGCTCCGAGTATATGACACCGAGGTTGTTGTGGACCTGCGCCAGGAATTCGTCCGTCGTCAGATTGCACATGAAGACGCCGCGGCGGATTGACTCCTCGGGGATCTTCTGTTCGCGGATGTACTGCTCGTCAGGGATGTTTACGCCGCCCTGCAGAGTCTCGATGTTGATGCGCGTGACCCCATCGTCGTGGCGCAGGAAGACGTGAGACGGTGTGGCTACCGCGTAGATGGGCAGGTCGAGCCGCTCGGCGATCAGCAGATACAGCGCCGCGATTCCGACGCAATAGCCTTGCTTCCGTTCGAGGACACGCGAGGGAAGGAGGTTGCAGGGGTTCTTCAGATCTGTCGAAGCGTGAACACCAGCTGGGCCGAAGATCCTCCGGTTCAGAGCCTCGACCGAGACAGATCCGGATGCATCTGGGCCCAGATCGCCACGGACCTCGTCCGCCAGCCTGGTCATCGTGGCCTCGAACTCCTCCCTGCTCGCCGTGCCAGGACACAAATCAGCGTGGTCGCCGTCGACGACCTCGAGCGCATCCTGGAGATGGCTGTCTTCTCCGACGGGGCCGGCGGCGACCGCGCATGTGGCGAGGCTGAGCGCGCCGGCAAGGATCAGGAGCCGGGAGAAGCACGCCGGTTCTCGACTCATATTGCTGATTATCACCGACTTGGGGGAAAGGGCGCGCGGCGAGCGATGGTAGGCGAGGCATCCTTGATGATGAATGACCGCGGAGCCGAGCATCTCCACGTACGTGTCACGGCGAAATCCACGGATGCTTTCCAAGCGTAGATCGGGCAGGCTCACTATATCAACATACGAATGGGGTCGAGCCATCGACAGAGCCGTCACTGACCGTCTCTCGACGATCATCGAGACGAGAATGCTGGAGATCCAGGGTCTCCGCGGGTCTCACGTCTCCAAGCTGGAGCACGACAGCAGCCGATCGGTGCTCGCAGTCGTCC